>PIVT01000342.1 GCA_003353845.1 Pseudomonadota bacterium
AGGTCCTGGGTTCGCATCGTCACACCTTTGCCATCGACGCTGATGGCCAATACCGAGCCGGCGCCTTGATTTTCGCCGGCCAACGCCTGGCGCGTCTGGTAAAAGGCGTCGACGTCCTGGGCCGCTCGCATTAACAACTCTTCGACCTGCAGCTTGGGGACATGGCAGCCGGTGTTTTTGCCGATGCTCTCAAGTGTTTCGTCAAAGGAGCTCTTGGCGGCTTCTTCGGCCACGCGGTGGCGCATCTCAAGAGAGTAGCGCTCTTCGGGCAGGTTGAGTTCAGCATCCAAAGGATGCAGACTCTTTGCCCCTTGCTGGCCGTATCCGGTACGCTCTACCGAGACGGTGCCAAACACCGTCTCAAGCTCCCGATCATGAAGCCGCACACGCGAGCGTACAACCCCATCAGCACCCTGTACGGATGGCTCGTCGCACTGGCCGGGGCTGCGGTTATCAAGGTGCTCCTGCAGCAGCTTGCGCATCAGCTCCCGCCCCTTCTTTTCAAGCTCGCGCTCAAGTTCGCTATGGGACATCTCAGAAGTTTCCTTAGCGTCAAGGTAATCTACGATATGCTCAAATTCTTGTCGTGCCTGATCGTAGGACTGTTCCAGGGACGACATCTTGGCCAGTGCCGTCATCGTCCCTTAGCCTCCATCGGTGAGTCTTCGCCTAACATTCTTGACCAGCGGATACACCATTACGGTTTTTACCTGGGCTCCATGGCGCTTATGGGTCGCATCGTCCCAGCCGATCCATTGATCTCGAACCTTCATCCGCCAGGCCGGGCTCGAAAACTGCACGCACCCGACCACTTCGCGCCGGGGTCGACTGACGTATACCAAATACTGCAACCGCGCACCATAAGGCATCGCATAGCCCAAATAGTGGTAACGGCTCAAAAGTTCACCAAACAGCTGTCGCTGCTGCCGGTTTTCTACCCGCTCTACATCCAGGGGGGCAAACTCTTCCACACTGCCGGTAAGCTCGCTATGAACTTGCCCCGGTTCAGCGGGCGCAATGAGCTTCCTGGGTTTGTTCGATCCACACGACTTTTTGTCTGGAAGCGTCAAAACCCCTTGGCTCTCCAAACGCTCCAGAAAGTCCCGACATTCCCGGGCCTTGAGTCCGCCGCCGGGGCGTTTCCACTCCAACAGTTCGCATACCGTGTGGGCCAGTTCAAATCGGCTGATCCCGACACACGTCTCGACAACCTCTTGGATCAGCGACATCTCTTGTGCGCTAAATTGCCGACCACAGAATCTCTGTTTGTCTGCTGCTGTTTGCATGCCATTGTCCTTTCTTTATTATTACGTAGCAGAACAATGGCAGCTTGTCCAGCAAAAAATGGTCGCAACCGAAAGTATTTATCCCGGCTGCCCCCGAATCACTTTCGCCTTCAAACGGGTAAAAATAGCAGACCTATCTCTTTGGCTAACTGTTATCTCGGAAAAAGCAGCATATGATTGACTCAGTAATATGTATAACTACCCGTTTTTAAGCAATTTTTAGGTCGTCCCAAAATAGCTGCACCCATTTGATATGGCCCTTAAGCTTGAATTTTGTACTGTGATTGTGCCGGTGAAGAAAATCCGGGAAAACCTTGGTGAT
>PIVT01000343.1 GCA_003353845.1 Pseudomonadota bacterium
GTCCTCTAGATCCTGGGAGAGTTTCAAGAAGCCACGCTCGAACCCAGCAGCCATGCCGGTGCTTGTTTCGAGCAGCGCAATGCGCAGGTCTCGTTGCTTGCTGGTGAATTCGTCGAGGGTGATGTTGCCCTTCTCCAGGTGCCAGACAATGGACTCGATCCCCTGGGCATACGCCGTCTGCGGGGCACGCAAGTCCTCCAAAACGGATCGGTATTGATGCAGTTTTAGAATACCCTCAACCAGCGCTGCAATCTGGGCTTTCTCGCCCTTCAACAGCTTCCGTTCGGCCAACAAAAAGGCCTGGGTTAGGGCCTCCCGCTTTGCCCGCTCTGCGTTAGAGACCTGCAGCAATTGGGTCTCTAGCTTCAAATCTGCAATGAAGTCCTTGAGGCCTTGGGTTTGGAGTTTGCTTGTGTCGAGGTCCAAGGCGCTTCTATCGATCTTTGTGACCGGAGCCTTCATCCGCTCTCGCAACGAGGCCAACAGTTTGTCCAGGTGTATGATATGCTCCTTGAAGGTAGCAACGGCTTCTGACCCAGGCGCGAGGAATTCCTGCATTAACAGCCGCTGCTTTATCGAATCCCGAAGACCTTGAACACGGTCGGTGAATGCCTTCATTTCGTCGCCAGTCATTCCGGCTATTCCACCCATCCCCTTCAGCTCGTTACCAATTTCTTGGATGGCCTGCCCGAAGTTAATCAGGTTGTCCTCCTGATTAAACATATCCTCGAACGCTTCCTTCATTTTTCCGATAAGCCTATCGAAGGTCTTACCAACATCCTGCCCCGCTAGCTTGGCAACCCCAGCCAGACCCAAAGTTGCCAAAGCAAGACTGCCAAGAATAAACAAAAGAGGTTTTGCCCTTTTAGTAAGTCCCTTCAGGCTGCCCTGAAGAAGCGAGAACGAGCCCTTTACCAGTTTAACTGTGATTACGGCAGCCAAAAAGGCTATGGCTCTCGATAAGACATCCGCGTTATCCGCCACCAACAGAAGCAACGGAGCCAGACGTTCAAGGATCACCCTCATCCCACCCTCACTGCCCGAAGCCCCGAGGCTGAGGACCACACCTTCCGCCGCCGACTTCACGCGCAACAGGGCACCGTTCAGGTTGTCGTCCATAATGTCAGCCATTTTCTTGGCTGTCCCAGCAGCGTCGTTGTTGGCCTTTTCCAGCTCCTTGAGACGCTTAATGTTGTCCACCAAGAGGAGCAAGGCAGTAGCTTGACGGGTGCCCACCAAGTCCGCCGCTTCCGCCAGTCCGATATTGGCGCCCTGTAGTGTCTCTAAGACGGGAATAAGCCCACGGTTTTCAACGCTCAAGTCCTTTATCTCTAAGCCCAGCGCTCGTATTGCTGCCTTGGCATTACCTGACGGCTTCATGAGCTGCACGAAAATCTGCCGCATGCCTGTGCCCGCTCGGGTAGCTTGAACACCTGCATCGGACAGCACGCCGATCGAGGCGGCAGCCAGTTCGATGCTCACACTCAGTGACTTTGCCGCCGGGGCTGCGAAGCTCAACGCATCACCAAGCTGCTCAACGTTCGTGTTTGCGCTGCTTGATGTTTTTGCCAGGATATCAACCACACGAGTGGTTTGTGATACCGCA
>PIVT01000126.1 GCA_003353845.1 Pseudomonadota bacterium
TGCTCGAATCCAGGGCAACGAACAGCATTGCAGTGGTCAAGATGGTGAATGACAGAGCAATAACTGCGACAGTACGATGTGCGCGCGACTTGAGGGTCCTCGCGATGAAAATCGTCGCGGACATTCCGACTGCAAGAAAGAACTGCCCCCTAGCCCCTGAGAGAGCGAGAGCGAAAATAAGAGTGCATAGTAATGGGGTCCTGAGCTTGGAGAGGAGGGGCCCCAAGGTCGTCGAGTGGACTGACGCGAGAAGAAGGACGACCGTGCCAACAAAAGACGCCGGGGTTAAAACAGTGCCGGACTCCACCAGAAAGGTGCGCCCCGACATCCCTCGGAATGGAGAGACAATGAGGGCAAGTGCTGTGATTGCCGCAATGACGACCACGATTTTAACAAGCGGGGAAAAGTCCTCCGTCTTGCGAAGAGTCGCAAAAGGGAGAAGCACTGCCAAAGGTGCCTCCGCTGCGAAGTGGGTCAGCCAGACCGCGGCGGTGTTGGATGCTGGAGTCCAGAGCAAAGAAAGAATGCAAAGTGAAAAGAGCGCCCCAAATGTACCCCAGTATAGAAGTGGGGGGCGTGCAATTCCATATCGGTAGAGACCTATGAGCACGGACAATGCACAGACACCACCGATGCCAAAATTGAAGAGCTGGTTGTAGACGAGTAGAAATGGAAAGCCGCTCATGAGAATTTGCTCAGAGGCATACATGCTCATGAGAAGCCCAATGGCGACGCTTGGCCGCTTGAAGGCATAGACGGCCGACAGCATTAGAACAACTAACAAAATGAGAGCAATCGCTTGTTGAAACATGTTCGTATCCCGTGTCCTGGCCTGCTGGGAAAGTGGAGCGCTACGCGCTACCCTCCCCTTGGGCGATTTTCTGCAACAACGTCTTGTAGCTCACATTCAATATCTTCGCGGCTAGCCAATCAAGCTCAAGCACGCCAGATCTTCACCCCATCGGCCTGGTACACGCCCCGCGGATCCACAATCAAAGCGGCAGATTCCCGAATCATATCCCAATCGAATCGGTCATGATCCGTACTGATCAACACACAATCATATTGAGAAACCACATCCCGATCGATCTCGATGCTCGAAAAATCTAACTGATGTTTGCGCATGGTCGGAATCGTCGGCACGTGGGGATCCGAGTACGCGATCTCAGCACCCTTTTCGAGCAGCTTCTCAATCAAGACGACGCTCGGGGATTCTCGCATATCATCGACGTTCTTCTTGTAGGAAAGCCCCAACACCAACACGCGCGAACCTTGCAAAGACTTCCCGTGCGTATTGAGCGCATCCATCACCTTGGAGATCACATAGTCTGGCATCGAGGTATTCACCTCACCCGCCAACTCGATGAAGCGGGTGTTGATACCGTACTCCCGTGCCTTCCATGTGAGATAGAAGGGATCGATGGGGATACAGTGGCCACCCAAACCGGGGCCTGGGTAAAACGCGGTATACCCAAAGGGCTTGGTCGCAGCGGCGCGAATGATCTCAAAGATGTCGAGATCCATGCGGTTCGCCACCACCTTGAGTTCGTTGACCAAGGCGATGTTTACCGCCCGGTACGTATTCTCCAAGATCTTGACCATCTCGGCTGCGCTCGTCGACGAAACGGGAACCACCTGGTCGATCACCTGCTCATAAAGCAACTTACCCAACTCGTTACACGCATCTGTCACACCCCCACATACCTTGGGGATGGTTCGCGTCGTGAAATTGGGATTGGCCGGGTCTTCACGCTCAGGCGAGTACACCAGAAAAACGTCTTGCCCCACCTTGAGACCCGTCTCTTCGATTCGGGGCAGCAGCTCTTCGCTCGTCGTCCCCGGGTAGGTCGTACTCTCGAGGGAAATCAACTGCCCCGCTCGCAAGTAAGGAAGGACCGACTCCACCGAATTCATGACATAGGAGAGATCCGGCTCCCGGTTCTTATTCAAAGGTGTCGGCACACAGAGAATGATCGCATCGGCTTCGGCGATCCTGGAAAAATCCGTCGTCGCATCAAAGCGACGCTTCGCTATGGCATCGGCCAGCGGCGAAATATCAATATGCTCGATATAGCTCTTGCCCCCGAGAAGACAATCCGCTTTTCGGGAATCGATATCGAACCCAATAACAGGAAACCGCTCCTCCAAGAAACGCAACGCGAGCGGTAGCCCCACATACCCCAACCCAATAATCCCGATCACCGCCTCACGGCTCTCGATCTTCGAACCCAGCTTTCCCCCACACTCATTCATCTCAACGTGCCTCTCTCCGCAAAAGGTGCCTACAAGCCATTCGCCTTCATATTCATGTATTCGTATCCCCCACCGGCTTCATAGCATATCTCGAGCTCCCTGGCTTAGGCATGAATGGGCTTCGTTCGCATCGACACCGGAGTTACTGGCAACGGGGAACGAACGAAAACACCAATCGACTTCTTCGGCAGTACTTGCCGAAAAAATCTGATCTATCCGAATAGTCACAAGCAGACCTCAACAAGATCGCTCTTCGGCTGAACCAACGTCCTCGAAAGACGTTGGAGTTCCGTTGTCCAGCAGAGAAACTTGGCGAATATGTTGCGTTGATCGTTTGAACTCCCAGGTGATCCCGGGTCACAAATATGACAAATAGAGGTGACCGCAGCTCAATTCATCTGCTTGAAATCCGCCCTCCCCGCTCTATTCTCTTGCTTTGGAATCGGTTTCTGGCCCTCTGGACGGTGGGCATGCGACAGGCAAGCAGACGAAGGTCTTGGGTTTGTGGCTTGTTTGAATCGCGGCTCAACCGCTCGATGCGGTGGCTAGATGTCGAAGCTCTTCACGCGAAAGGTGGGTGACTCCTGTACGCGGGCCTCGGCGACACCGATATCGCGGAGATAGAGGATGTCACCGAGTTTCGTTGCACTCTCACGCTTCCAATCGAGGAATCTACGCTCGAAGGGATCGTAGATGGTCGGCGTGAAGCCCAGGTCGAGCATCTGCTTGTGGATCTCGTTTTCGTTAAATCCGTAGCGCGCCCCATGGTTGCGAAGCTCGAGCATGACTGCATTGAGGCTCGGCGAATCGAGGAGCTGCTTCGCACCGGCAAGGACATCGTGCTCGAATCCTTCGACGTCGACCTTGAGGACGGTGGGAGACTTGCGGGCGTCCACCACGTCGTCGAGCGTCACTACGGGCAACTCGATCGCGGAGTCCGATTGCTCATCGGCCGCAAGCGCATGATTGGTCGCGCCCTCATTGGAAGTGAAGCGCAGCATCCCCTTCTCCTTGCCCACTCCTTGATTAAGGAGCTCGATGCGCGAAGGGCTACCGTTGATCCTGATGTTCTCTTGGAGGTATGAAAACGTCTCTGGTACGGGTTCGAAGGCGACACAGTCGGCATCGCGCACGACACTGGCGAGGACGGTGAATACGCCGATGTTGGCCCCGACGTCATAGAACACATCGTCGCTTCGTAGGTAGTGAAGGACGAAGCCCGTCCAGTCGGGTTCGATGAGTCCCACCCAATAGGCCCCCGAGCTGTTGCGGATCCCGAGCCGACCAATCAGCTGGGTGCCTTCGACATAGTCGAAGACCATCGGTTGCCGCGTGATCCGGAGTCCGACGTGCCAGCGCAACCAGCTCACGAGGGCATCCTTGCGCCCGCCAGAAAACAACGGATGTGCCGCAATGAATTCGATCGTTCGCATTACCCCACGCATCACAACCCCCAGGAGCCAGGGCGATCGCTTCTACGACGCTCTGCTCGCCACTAATATGCCATACCGCCAAGAAAAGCTCCCCTAGATCGGACGGCGGCGTGACGATGGGCTGAGTTTTGGCACCATACGGGATGCGGAAATCGGGGTCACGTGTCATCTATAGTGGTGTCGACATTACGCGGATCGATCCACAGTGCGTAGAATGCAGTGGGATTGGCTGATTTTTCTACAGGCACCTCTTCCAATTATCTATTCCGGAATATAGTCAGGAAGCAGCGGGACCAGTTCACTTGCCAGATTCATGAACATCTGATCCCCCTCCTCTTCGGGGGAGCCGGAAGCAATCGGAATCGAGAAGCGGATCAGGGAACCGTCGGTTCGGTTGGTTCGGGCTCGATCGAGGAAGAGGTAGACAATTTTTTTCCAGTCACTGGCGATGATCCTCCCTCTCGATTGGTACCAGTAATATACGAGTTGCCGCTGCTCGCCCTTGGCGACGACGAATCGGTTGACCACGGCCGGGTACTCAGGCATGCCGGGTATGTCCAAGGCAAGCTGCTTCGCGCCAATAATGTCCCAACCCGATCCGGGCATGCAGTGCTTGGGTGGGTGAATCATAGTTACACCCTCGCTACCGGCCTTGCGGGTCTGAGATTGGTGGTATCCCGCGTAAACTCCGATCCGTGCGCGCTCCTTAAGATTGAGGAAATCGCAGAGCAGGTAATCGGTCACCCCCAGGACTCTCTCGGAGTCGGGGTCCATGACGACTTTCTCACGGCATTCCCATTCCCCGATCTTGTTTGGAAAGGATGTGAATTCGACACGGCTGGGATGCACTTCGTCCGTAGCAAGGAAGTGGTAGATATAGAAATTGAGACCGAGAAAGGCCAAGGCGACCAGTATGAATTTCATTGAGCCGGCACCTTTTTGCGTTTCCTGAGTCGCTTTGAGATCAATGAGATCAGTTGCGCCTCAGCCAGAAGGACGATGAAGGCCAGGGAAAATGTAATCAAGCCTTGGAATTCGTGGAAGGCGCCTTCGGCGGCGGCTGATCCAAAGTGAAAGGTGAGCACGCCGGTCATGGCGACACGAAAAGCATTGACGAGCACGGCGATGGGAATGGTGGAAGCCACGAGGATGACTCGCTCAATGAGATTGCGCTGGAAAAAATAGGCAAAAATGATGCCCAGGGTGATGAGTGACATCAGCGAGCGCAACCCGCTGCAGGCTTGCGCCACGAAGAGCTTGGTTTCGGGCAGGTGAATGATATTGCCTTCCAACAAAGCCGGAATCTGAAGGAGGTAGAGGGCGTTGACGGCCAGTTTGGCGGCGATCAACTGCAGTGGGAAGGCGACGATATTTACCAGCGAGGCGGGCAGAGGCACCATCAAAAACAGAAAGAGAAGCGGGAAGGCCAGGGCCTGAAAAACTTTTTTGCCAAAAAGCAGCAGCACCAAACCAATCAGGGTGAGTACCAAGGACACGCGCATGTTCATGAGTTCGGTGCCCAGCCTGCCGATGGCCAGGGTCGTGGAGCCGAGGCATAAAGGAAGCAGGCCCCACCAACTCGGGCGCAGAGGCGCGTTTTTCAATTTGTAAAAGGCGGGCCAGGCGAAGTAGATGGCTAACGGAACAATGAGAAACCCGTGTGAGTAATCATCGTCGATCTTCCAGTGCAAGACCATGTAGTAGATGATGGGCGCGTACAGGGCGATGGCCAGGGCCAAAATACCAAATGCGCTGAGGAGTTGTATCGAGTATGACCCCGGCAGCTCATCATTGCCGGGAAGTTGTTCAATGCCGTTACTCATAGTTTCCCAAGCTGCGCCCGCTTATCCCAGGTCGCGTTCCAAAATGTCGATGATACGGGTCGCAGCGTTTCCGTCCCACTTTTCGGGTATCTGACCCTTCTTACTTACTCCTTCTAAGACTTTTTTTACCTCAGAGCGAATGGCCTTGGCATCGGTACCCGTGATGACGTTGGTTCCAACCTCAACGGTCACTGGCCGCTCAGTGTTTTCCCTTAACGTGATGCATGGGACACCAAGAACGGTCGTTTCTTCTTGAATACCACCGGAATCGGTCAAGACTAGTCTGGCGCCAGAAGTCAGTCGCAGAAAGTCCAGGTAGCCCAAGGGCTCGGTCAGGTGGATCTTGGGAGAGCGGCCGTCCAGGAGATTGGCGATGGAGGCGCGTGTGCGCGGGTGGCAGGGGAAGATCAAGGGCAGTTGCCCATCGATTTCCTCAAGCACATCAAAAAGTTCCCGTAATTTGACCGGATCGTCCACATTGGATGGCCGGTGCAAGGTGAGAACGGCGTATGCTCCAGGGGATAGCTTGAGATCTTCTAAGGTATTGAGTGCCTTAGCTTTTTCCAAATTCGCCAAGAGGCTATCGATCATGACATTGCCGACAAAGTGAATTTTTTCAGCCGGCACGCCCTCGTGGAGCAGGTTTCGTTCTCCTGAAGGCTCGGTGGTAAAAAGCCAGCGGGAGATGCGGTCCGTCAAAATGCGATTGATCTCCTCGGGCATGTCCCAGTCGCCCGAGCGCAGCCCCGCTTCCACATGGGCTACGGGAATGTGGAGTTTGGCGGCGGCCAGTCCGGTGGCGATGGTGGAATTGACATCTCCCACCACCAATAAGGCGTCGGGCTCCTGTTCAATCAGTATAGGTTCAATGCGCTTAAGCACTTCGGCCGTCTGCACGGCGTGAGAGCCCGAACCCACCTCTAAATTGGCATCCGGATGCCGTATCCCCAAGTCACGAAAGAAGTTTTCCGACATGCTGGCGTC
>PIVT01000053.1 GCA_003353845.1 Pseudomonadota bacterium
ACAGCAGCAGAGGACGCGGAGATGCCAGTACCAGAGGTAAAAATCACAAGAAGTGAGAACGAGGTTGAAGAACTATCTCGACAAGGGTTTGTTCTGCGGAGTGTGGTAGCCGACAAAGGTCCCTACTTACGGTATGTGCTAGAGAAAGCCGTAATGGGGCCGGTGCCTGAGATAAGAATCATCAAACGGGAGACGGTTGTGAGGGGTGTCGAGAGCGATGGCATGTTGAACAGACTATCTCTTGAAGGGTGGGAGCTCCGACAAGTAGTGCACAGCCAATCCCCAGGAGCTTCCTTCTACATCATGGAAAAACAACACAGCGCTCCTGATCCCGAAGTATGACCTATCTTTCGCAAAATCATTTTCCCCACGGCTCGGGCCGAACGTACCGGATGCTTGAGAGAGCAATTGCGTGTGTACAACGTGGCGAGGAAGGGATCATCATAGGGAACAGGCATGTTCATGACATGTTTCTGCATCAAGTCAGAAAAGCGATGCCAGCGGCGAAGATAGAGCGTAGCCATGTATGGCGAAGCTGCACGGTCAATGGGAGGCGTTGGCGTTTGCTCTCTAGTTTTGGCGACAATCTCCGAGGCTTGCCGCGGGATACTCCGCTGTTTGTGGATCACTACACGTTAGATTGCATGGATTCTCATGATCGACATGAGCTGTTCTATTTTGAGCAAGCTAAGGTTTGTCAGGTATGACCCAACGCTGTGTCACGCTTGCCGAGTTCCTTCTGCAAGCACCTGAGTTTCTCACGTTCGGTAGCGAGAGCGACGGCACGTTGACTGTAGCGAGCCAGCCGGACGCAGGAGATACGATCACCCTAGCCACACGCTACGGCGTGCCGATTGTGACGGAGACCTATGTCGCTGATACAGACTTCGATATTGGTGGCGACGAGACGGCCACGGCAACGAACATTGCTGCTGCGCTCGATGGCGGTGAGTTGGCTGCTGCGTCTAGTGACGGGGCAGTCGTTTCTATCCTTACGGCGACTGGCCCGGTGGGTGCGCTTGCGTTGACAAGCGATACGGTCGATCTCGTGTGGAACGAGACGCCCATGACTCCCGGCGAAGAGCAAGTCATGTTCGCGCTGAACTGCGCGTGTAGTCAGATCAACCTCGGATGCTGGGGCGTCAAAGCAGATTGCGCGCATGTCTATCTCACTGCACATTTTCTTGAGCTGCAAGGTCGCACGGGTAGCGGTGCCGCGAACACGTCGAAGACCATCGATAAGCTCGCCATCGGTTTCGCAATAGGTGTGATTAGCTCGGAACTTGTTCAGACTAAGTGGGGCCGCATGTACTCGCAACTACGTGAGTCGGTGTTAGTGTTGCCTGTTATCGGGCGTGGGTTGGTCTGTTGATGGGTGTCGAGTTCAAAGATACAGGTTTTGAGCTCATTAAGCGTAAGCTGAAAGAGCTCAAGCAGCTTTCGCTCACGCTTGGTTTTCAGGGACCGAAGGCAGCGCAGCTTTATGAAGAGACGGAAATCAACGTAGCTACTGTAGCAACGTTTCAAGAGTTAGGCACAGGTGCAGGTGTGCCGGCTCGTTCGTTCTTACGTTCTGCGATGTTCGAATACAGAGACAAGATCGTGCGGCTGTATGCGTTGGCAGTGCAGCGCATGATCCGGGAGCCGAAGCTTACAGCACAAAAGACACTTGAACGCATTGGTGCATCTGTCGTGAAGCTCATCGAGCGCAAGATAGAAACGGCGCGAGGTTGGGCTAAGCCAAACAAGCCGAGCACCATCAAGCGCAAGGGCGGCGATTTCCCGTTGCACGATACAGATTTGCTTTCTAAATCCGTGACGTGGGCCGTTCGGGGACGTGCCGGTAACATTCTAGCGATCGGTAGTTCCAATGGCTAACTTAGTCAATCAGATTGATTTCGAGAACGAGACACTCACTGAGCTTCTTGCTAAGGCGACGACCGACGCTAGTGGGACGTACGACGATGTACTCACTACGCTCAAGATCGACAACCCGGGCGATGAGGCAACAGCGGCGCAGATCAAGCTGGCGTTTGGGCAGTTACTAGGTAACATATACGACGACTACATCAAGGCGACGTATCCTAGTTTCTACAAAGCCACCAAGATGTGGCTTGCTGTTGACGCGACCGCACGCGATGCGCTAGGCAGCGATGATGGTCTTGTAGCGAACGATATTGCATGGGTCGTGAGTACAAAGTCTTTCTGGTATGTCTCCAGCGTCGACGGTCCCGGAAGCTCGACGTGGATCGAAGTGCTTGGCTCTGGCTCCAGTACTGCAGCTCCCGGGCCGCGGTGGACATTCGATTCAGGTACAGCTGACGCCGATCCAGGTGCCGGCAAGTTCAGATACAATAACGCAACGCAATCCAGTGCTACGTTCATCTATGTCAACGATGACACAGTTGATGGCCAGAGCATGGGGCGTAGCTGGGTGCTGCGCAAGAAAAGCAATGACGGGCTGCTCGTCCAGCAGGAAGGGACACCAGGAAACATCCGACGTTGGACGATAACGGGCGCTGTGACGCTCGGTGCAGGTTATCTCAAGATCCCCATCGCTGTCCCTGCAGGTAGTCAAGGCAGCGACCTAGTTGTGGGTGAGACAATCTCATTCACGTTCACGGTAGATCCTAGTGTGACAGGAGGATACGATCTCACTGTCTCGACCGGCGACAAGATCGCAGGACAGACGGAGCTCAACATAGAGGCCGGTACATCGGAAGATGTCAATGTTGTCGCCGGCACAGGAGGTGCGACTAGTGACGGTGGTGAGGCTACGCTTTCCGGAGGCGACGGCGGTGCGACTTCAGGCGAAGGCGGCGGTGTCACTATCTCAAGTGGCGACGCACAGAACAACAATGACATAGGTGGTCTCATCCTCATCGCTGGTGGTGCGGGAAATGGTACGGGAAATGGCGCGGATCTCATATTCGGCGCAGGTGCGGGCGGGACTTCTGGCGACGGCGGGGTGTCGGTTCTACGCGGCGGTGTAGGGGGTGGCACAGTCGGTACCGGCGGTACTGCTTTTCTTGAGGGCGGCGATGCGACCGGAACGAATTCAGACGGCGGCAGTGCTATTGTAGGCGGCGGAAATCCGACCGGTTCGGGTACAAGAGGGAAAGTCGAGCTTCGAAACGAAGGTCCCGACACACACCCAGCTGTGCAGCTAGAGACGCTCGGCACAAACGGTGCAACGCCGCAGATCTTCACAGGTAGCCGCGACCCGAACGCAAACGTGACCGGCGATCCCGGCGATTATTACATGCGCGTCGAAGGCGTTTCTAGCACGCTCTATATTCACGTAGGTGCCTCGCCGTCGACAGTTTGGACAGAAGTTGGCGGTGGGGGGGTTCCGGCGCTTTCGGCTATCGAACTCGGTCGTTCGACGGACTACACTATGACAGGCACGCCGGCCGGGCTTGCATTCAACCGCGAAGACGGGCCGTCGCACGATACGGGCGTCTACACTGTATCGTTGCCTGTCGACGATATCGAAGTTGATGTGACAGGAAACTACACATGTCATTTCGAGATGACGGTAGTGTCGACAAGTGTCTCTGAGTCTGAGTACATTGTCGAGTGGTACAAGAACGGTTCGGTGATCTCGCCTGCTGCGTTCCACAGATTGCACACCGATGGCTCTGGTTTTGACGACACACCCAACCCTGTCAGCACGACGATCATTCGAGCGCTGGTAGCTACAGATACTATGGGTGTACGAATCTCTCGAACATCTGGCGCCGGCGGAACTGTACCGGCTAACAGCCCCCGGCTGAGTCTCACGAGGATCGGATGACCGCTTACACCTACGCTGAATCTGATTTCGTAGCACTCACCGGCGGGGCGACGGTTGACACTCGCTGCTTGAGAAATGCTGTTGCCGCAGGTATTTCAGCTAAGCCGCTCAAGCCTGGGTATGCTGGTGCTTGTTGGATCAACGATGACGCCGACCCGACATATCAGTTTGATTTTGTCGGGACTTTGAGCGGTGCCGAGGAGACGACACTGGACGGTATCGTCGCTGCACACATCGGCCCTTGTATGCTTGCCGGGGATTTCATACAAGCGCACATGTGGGATCCGACAAGCAACGCGAAGCGGTATCTACCTTGGGGTAATTCTGACAACGATGCCACTTCTATTACATGGTCGACGACGCGAATGTGGCTACCTATGGCCTACCGACTCATGCGGGTCAAGATCTGGTCCACCGACGGAGCACCCGGTTCCGGTAGCATTGTCGGTCTGCACATCAACAGCAACACCACACCGCAATCGAGCGTTACGCTAAATATGGCTGCAGAGGATACGCCGTATACAGCGGATTTTAGCACTGAGTCTAATCTCACGGTTGAGTCTCAAGCTGTCGCGCTTAGCTTCCATCCCGGTACAGGTACTCCGACAATGACTGCTTGGTCTCTCTGGAGGCGCGCGTGAGCGCTTGGTCTCAGATCTCTTCAGCCGCGAGGAGCTTGCGCGAGGTTGTGGTCTCTGTGGCTATGATCGGGGGTTTCCTTGTAGCGGGTGTCATGGGTTGGCAATCCCTGCAAGAGAAGCCCACTCGCTTAGAGGTTGACTCGAAGATCGCGGCCGGTACAGAAGAACGCGACGAGATGCGCAAGACTTTGGAGAAGCATGGAAAACTGCTCGATCGTTTCGGACGCGTGCAGGGCTACCAGATCGCACAAGCTCGATGGCAAGGTGACGTACTAACACACATTGCGCAGAAGCGAAGGGGTACACCACCGCCTCGCCCGGAGAGGCTTCGGCAACTTGCGGATAATCTCTTGTCGACCCAGTGATGTTATGAAAACGGCACGACTACTTGAAGAAGGCGTTTTGATGTACCGCCGCGCGCGAAGGGGTAGACGCGGCCGCAGAAAGCAACCGCCCATGAAACCGACCATGAAATTCACTGCGTTACTCTCTGTCTTGATCGTTTCACTTGCGGCTTGTCTAGGCACGCCGAAAGGATCGGAGACGCCGGACATAAAGGCGACAGCTCTAAGTACGCTTATCTGTGCCTCTCAGGATGAGAAGCTTTCGATCGCCTTGAGGGATAGAGAGGCCGCACAAGCGTATTTGGACGATCTATTGGAGCGGCTTGGCAAAGACCCTGAAGCAACAAGAGAAGCCGCGGATATCATCGCGCGCATACAAGAGTGTCTATGAAAGGTCTATTACCATGATGGTCATCGAGCAATTTAATAACAGGGTCGTGCTTTTCCTTGAAAAGACTCTCATGTCCCGTAAGTTCTGGGCCGCTGTTGCAGCGTCCATCCCGTTTGCGCTTGCAGGGGACTGGCCCAACTTCGCGTACGTATGGGTTGGGTACTTCACTGTTCAAGGCATCGTGGATGCTGCGGAGAAGTTCAAGCGCGCATGAGCCTAGTTGACCCAGTTGCGTCGACGGTCGATGATTTCGATCTGACTCCCGAGCTCGGGCCGCTGCTTGTTGAGCGCCGTACCTCGCCGGTCAAGAACACAACGGGCGGGTACGATCCGGCATCGCCGTCAACGATCTCGGTACAACCTTGGAGCGCACACAACGTGACCGGGCGAGACTTGGATCAAGTTCCCGAGGCGGATCGCAACAGCGAAGTTGTGCAGTTCTACACCCGCGACGGCTCGTGGCCAGGAGTTGCGAAAGGCTTTCGCGTCGCGGATCAAGGCAGCGCCGCGGACGTTGTCGCGTACAACGGCCGCAACTATCGAGTCACTACGGTCCGAGATTTCTCACCGCAGGGCCGCGTTTGGTGCGGATTCGGCGTGCTGATGGAGACACAGCTGTGATGGTCCTGCTTACGGTTGCTGCGTTCTTGCTAGGCCTCGGTATCGCTACAGCGGCGGCCATCTGGATTCTGAGAGGATTCAAGGTAGGGCTGTGACGATCGCCGCGCCCGTAAGGATCGATCGGCTTCAGGCTGCGCTCTACACCGAGCTAGAGACGGCGCTGGACGGCGCAGAGGTGCACTGGGCACACACGGCCCCGACGCACGAACAGCTCCCTGCGAGCTTCGTGTCGCTCTCCATGGTAGCGGGTCCGGCGCCGTTCAATCGGACGATCTCGCAGGGAACGTTCGCTAACCCGGCGATCTCGATCGACGTGGTGGTGGACACGGTCACAGTTGGGGCGGCGTATGTGATTGAACTCAACTATTTCAACTACGAGACGATCGGTGTGGGCGGGGACACGAAGACGACGATCCGGGATCGTTTGATCTCTGTAGTCAATGACGACACGATCGAGCCTGTCACTGCGAGTGATGACGGATTTGACGAACTTCGGCTCACCGCCGATTTCAACGGCGCGATGGTCTCACTCGAGTTACGCGGTCCATTGTCAGACGCGTCTCTTGTCGTGAGCGATACGAGCGTGCTTGTCCATGACAGCGAGCAAAGCGTGCTCGTAAACGTCCAGGCGTACAGCAAGAACCGCGAGCCCTGGAATGGGGCTGCAGCGATGACGACGATCTGTTACTCCGCGTTGCGTTCGCAGAATGTTGTGGACGCTCTTGCACAGAGTGGAGTAGCGATCTGGACGAAAGGCGTCCCCACCAGTGTGCCGGTTGTTGTCGGCGGTCGCTGGGAATCACGAAGTTCCTTCGATGTGACTTTCGCCATGCGTAGTGTGTGGGTGGAAGACATCGAGCGGATAGAAACAGTTGTCACGGACTTGACCGTCGGTGACATCACAGAGCAAATCATCACACCCTAGGAGGCCAGATGGCACCGCCTATCACAAACTTTGTCGATGTTACAGTCAATCTAGCGGCGCCAGCACCCGCGGCTTTCGGTTTCGGTAGTCTGCTCGGCGCGTTCACTCACTCAGTCACAGCTAACCGACAGGATGGCCCGTACTTATCAGTGGCAGAGATGGTTGCTGCCGGCTTCACAGCTGCAGCCGAGCCGGAGATCAACGCTTGGGGCACAGCTGCTTTCGCACAAGAGAACAATGTTGATCAGGTTATCGTGGGTCGAATCGACGCCGGTGATGCTGACTTGACCGCGTCTCTTGACGCGATTGAACTGGCCGATCCCGACAGTTGGTACATCACGAACATTGAAGATCGGGATGATACGAATCTCGGACTGTTCGGAACGTGGACGGAGGCACGACGGAAGATCGGTATCGGTCAGAGCGACGATCTCACTGCTACGGCTTTCCTTGCGTGGCAGGCTGCTACGCTCAACCGTTCGGCGGGCATCTACCACGACGACAATACGGAATACCTTGACAGTGCCTGGAGCTCGAAGGGTGGCGGGTTCAACTTAGATCAGCCGGCCGGACAGGGGACGTGGGATCTGAAACGTCTTTCAGGTGTGCCGTTCGATCCGGTAACTGCTGCGCAGGCAACTGCGATCTGGGCTGCGGATGCGAATCTGTTCGGTCGCACACGGAATATCAACTTCACGTCCAACGGCACGATGGCGTCGGGTCGGTTCATCGACGTTCAGGTCACGATGGACTGGCTAGCGCAGCGACTTGAAGAGGCGATTATTCAAGTCCTTACAGCAACGCCAACGAATATCCCGTACACCAATGCAGGGATCAACGTTGTCGCAGGAGCGGCACAAGAGGTACTCAGTAACGGCGTGGTGTTCGGGCACTTCGCATCCGCGGATGATTCGGTAGCAGGTGGCAAGCCCGAGACGCAAGTGCAGAACGTGTTGAACATCTCTGCCGCAATCAAAGCGACTCGCGTGTTCACCTTCACAGCCACGGCGACCATCGCTGGCGCTATTCACAAAGTAGAGCTCACGGTCAATCTGACCCCGTAAGGACTCATCATGGCTACACTCAGACAATACTCAAGCGATGCTGTGGAGCTCACTTGGAATCAGCTCGATTTCAAGGAAGGGTTTGCAACGGGCACATTTGTTACTCTGAACTTCAACGTAGACGCATTTACCCACAAGTCCACGGCGAGCGGTGACGGGGTGTCGGTGTTTGTGAAAGACCGATCCGGCACTTGTGTGGTGACGGTTTCGCAAGAGAGCACGTTACATCAGCAGCTGCTTGCGGTTCATAATCAGGACAGGTCTACGCGAGATCAGGTGTTTTTAGGCAAGTTCAATGACACCTCGTCGGGCGAGGTCTATGACTTGAACAAGATGCGAATCGTCCGCTCGCCCGACGTCTCTCGCGGAACTGAGTCCGCTTCGTTCGACTGGACGTTTAACGTGCTGGAAATTGTGCCAGTACCGAACGTGCTAAACGCAACGAACCTTGTGGGCTAGTGAGTGGGGGAGCTCCGCAACTATGCGTCGGATGAAGTCAAGGTAGCTTGGCCGCCTACGCTATCCTCGATCACTTCGCTCGAGAAAGGGTTAGCACAGGGGACGTTCATTCGTGAGACAAGAGCTGCCCCGGCTGTGTCGTACAAACCGGACGGCGTCGGCGGGGCAGTTACGATGTTCGGGGCGAACTTCACAGGCAAGCTAGTGATGACGTTCGACCGAGAGAGCAGAGAGCACACGATCTTGATGGGACTTGCGAATCTCGATCAAGCCACGAAATCAGTCGTGGGTCCGCTGTTCATCACGGACAAGAACACAGGGCTAGTGCAGCTCTACAACGCGGCGAGAATTGAGATGATACCCAACTACCAGGCAGGCACGGGCCCATCTGTGGCGCCGTGGACTTTCCTCTATGGACGAGCCATCGGGCAGCAGTTCGGCGGTAACAACAATCTTGTGGGCTGATGCCCGCACACTGCCGGATCGTAAGACCGGCGAGAAAGGAACCCGATCATGGGAGTAGTCAGAGAACACTCAACAACAATTGACGGGATCTACTACACGACAAAAACATTACCCGGCATGACAGGAGCCAAGATCATGCCACGCCTCGTGTCGCTGCTCGGGAAAGAAACGATGCAGATCATTTTCGGAGCGGGCACTGAGGGTTTTGAGGAGCTAATGGAGGATCCTAGAGTGCTTGCGGCGATTGTGGCGAACATCTCAAGTGGGCTGTCTGAGCGCGAACAGAACAAAGAAGACCCTATGGCCGTGCTCAAGGATATCTTGGCCACGACCACCGCGGCTCCGCTAGATATCGGCGCAGAAGAGCCGCTCCAAGACGGCGGAAGTGTCTATACACATTTCGACGACCACTTTGCTGGCGAATATATGCACCTGTTCAAAGTAGTGGGCTGGGTGGCCAACGTAAATTTCATGAAGCCCTCACGCGGAAGACTCTCGCCGCGCGCGATGGCGGCAGAAGCAAAGTTACCGGCGGCCTAGAACCTGTGAACGTGCCCACTCTTATTTATCTCGCTTGCACTGTCAACGGCAAAGTGTGCGCGCATACGTATGAGCAAATCTGCACGACGCTAGACTACACAGCGTTGCATGATTTGATCGAGATGAGAGACGTGCACCAGTCTTGGGAAGTAGCCCAAGAAGCAAAGCTAAGGGAACAAAGTGGCCAGTAAGATCACTGTAGCGGAGTTGCTTGTTGACATCGGTGTCGATGCGAAGGACGCCAACAAAGCGACGAACAAGCTCGACAAGAACTTAGCGAAGACGGTCAAGACCGCCAGTGCGTTAGGTTCAGGCTTAGCTAGTCTAGGCAAGAAGCTTGCAGTGTTTGGTGCGGCTGTGGCTGCTGCAGCAACGGGGGTGTTTGCGTTCGTGTCGAACGTTGCCACGATGGGTGACGAGATAACGAAGACAGCCAAGAAGATAGGGTCCGGTGTAGAAGAGCTCCAGCGCTTGCGCTTCGCTGCAGATCGTTCCGGCGCAGACGTAGCCAAGATGGACTTGGCTATCAAGAACCTCTCGAAGAACATGGAGGACGCGCTCAATGGATCGGCCATCCCGTTCCGTGAAGCTCTCGACGCGCTTGGTCTATCTCTAGAAGAAGTTCAGGGCCTCACCGTCGAGCAACGTTTAGGCGTTTTCGGTGATGCACTGAAAGGTGTAGAAGACAAAGCACAACGTACTGCACTAGCGATGAACTTGCTCGGCTCGCGTGCTGGCCCCGAGCTTGTGCCGCTTCTGTTGGAAGGTTCGAAAGGGATAAGGGAGCTCGGCGATAAGGCGGAAGAGCTCGGTCTCGTCATGGATGAGACGGCCACAGTCAAGGCCGAAGTCTTCGTTGATGTGGTGACGAATCTCAAAGCGGTGTTGACAGGGCTAAAAAACACGATCGGTGTCGAGTTGCTTCCGGTCATGATCGAGAATATTGAGAAGTTCACCGAGTGGACCTTGGCGAATAAGTCGCTACTCAAGCAGAAGGTTGCAGCCTTCTTCGGCAAGATCATCAAAGTAGCCGAGAAACTACTCCCGATCTTTAAGAGTATGGGCAAAGCTGTTGTGTTCCTTGTTGAGAACTTCGATTCGCTGATCGCTATCCTTGCAGGAGCTCAACTTGCATCAGCTCTCTCGGCGGCGGGGGTAGGACTTCAAGGGCTCGGTGTCGCAGCGGGTGCAGCTCTAGGCCCGCTCGGCTTGATACTCGGCACACTCATTGCCATCACCCCGGCGGCGATCAAAGCAGCTAAGGCAGTGACAGACTCCCGACTCTCCAAGCTTGAGAGGGAGGCAGGATTCACACCGACAACAGCAGAGGAAGTAGAGGTGGGGCAAGAGTCTCCGGCGATCGTAGCAGCCGGGCAGCAAGTTGCTGCAGACGCTGCACAGATTGCTAAGATTCAGCGAGTCACGGGGTTAGAGTCCAGTACTTCCATTGACAAGCTTAAGGGTCGCATGGCAGCGAATCTCAAGAAGATCGCAGCTTTGCAGGCACGCGAGGCGCAAGCCGGAGTCGAGGCGAAAGCCGCTGCCGCGTTAGATGCACTACCACTCAAACCGTTCGGGCCGTTTCTCCCAAAACGAGGAGAGACTGCGATCACCCCTCTCACTGAGCCGAAAGCCGGCAAGGCTGCTGCAGGCAAAGAGGCTCCGGTATCTGCGGTCACGATGCAAGACTTGATCAATCGCGTCATCGGTGGCGGGGACTTGACAGACCTTGTGCGCGCGACCCCATCTGTTGCGGAGATCGAGCCTACGATCGCAATCGACATCACGAACAACAACGTCAACGTGAAAGTGGAACAGACAATCCGCGGCACGGCAGATCCCAAGATGACGGCTGATATTGCGACCAAGAAGATCGAAGCGTTCTTCAACGGCGTTCTCCGGCAAACCGGGCAGCAGCTTGCAGGGAATCGGGTCATCTGATGCCATTCGTGAAAGATGCACTCGCCGGTCTCTTAGGACGTCGCACGGCATCCTTCTATCGGCTCAATGCTGCAGGGATTCCTGTGCAGTTGATCTCTGACTTGAATCCGTCGCCCACTCCGGACCGTGTCAAGTTCGACATGATCGACAGCGAGAGCGCGCCGCTGGATTTTAGCGTGACGACGAATGCTTTGCAGGATTTTACTAGCGCGACGTCGAACGTGCATCAAGAGCCGCGACAAGTAGAAGTGACAGGAACGATCACGTCAACGAACGACTTGTTCGCTATCGGTGCTGTTGCAGGTAACGTCCCCGGGCAGCCTCGGCGAGACCTTGCTGTGCTAGCGAATCTTGAAGCACTTGCGCAGCGACGTGAGCCGATCATGTATTCGTCGCCGCGAGGGTCGTTACCGAAAGCGTTCATCGCTAACATCACGCCTACGTGGACACCGGAGCTAGGGCCGAACACGATCGTTTCTGTGACGCTAATCGAAGCAAGGATCGTGAATCCTTTGAACGCGAAAGCTCAAGTGCCAGATATTGCAAACTCGTTCACGGGTAACAACGCATTGTCAGCCGCCGGTGCGCAGGCGGGAACGCCTATCGAAACACAGAGCGTAACGAACGGGCCGGCACCTGGTGTTGCTCCTCAGGTCATAGGTGCATGATGGAGAGAAAGCCTACACATTGCCCGTTCTGCAAAAATGAACTTGAGTACGCTCTCGGCAGGTTAGAGAAGACCAATCACAACGCGTACGGTTGTAACGAGTGCGATCGGATTGTCTGCTTCTCTTGTCTCGATCCTCAGCAGGTAGTGTGCCCTGATTGCAAGAAGGTAGCGTGATGGGCATTATTCAGATCACACCACAGTTCCGCGAGTTCGAGACGCACACTTCGCAGACGCTTGATCTCGACGATGTGCGTGTAAGGTTCGACACGTACACAAACAAGTATGACGGGCTTTGGTACTTCGATGTATTCGACGCTTCGAGCAATCCCTTGATTCAAGGTGTCGGGCTCATGACAGGGCTGGACCTGTGGTTTCAGTACCACTACCTACCCATCCCAACAGGTATCTTGTTCGTGCAAGACCAGTCTGGCTCCCCTCCAGCAGATGCGGGTCTAGCTGACTTTCTCGAGGGGGACATGGCGCTCTTCTATCAGGAGATTGAAAGTGCCTAGTTTCACTCGCTACCTTATTCCGGCGGTGAGCTTTCAGGCGTTTGATCAACCGACGATCGATAACCTGGACGGCAACGGCTTGCTCATAGAGTGGGAAGTCATGCGGGACAACACGCCGGCAGCGGATGAGGGGGAGGTACGGATCTACAATCTTGCGCCCTCTACATCGGGAGCGATTCACGAGCTGTGGCAGACACGATCAGCGTCTCTTGGGTTCCCGTGCACACTCAGCGTCGGATGGGATCGCGTGGCGCAGAAGCTTATCCAAGCAGACATTTACAGCATCATCCCGCAAGAGAGAACACCGACGGACGTGGTCTCCATCTTTCGATTCGGTGACGGTAACAACAATCTGCGCGACGCAATCACGACAAAGACTTACTCAAACGTCAAGATTTCCGTTGCGATCGAGTTCCTTGTCAAGCTGCCTTTCGCTGCTGCAGATGGCACGTTTCAAGGTGGCCTCGGGCTAGGGTACCCGAAAGCGACGCGCGATCTTGTGAACGCCGCCGCAGCTGCGACTCCGTTGCCAACGTTACGCACGATCACGCCGGCTCGCAACGTCCGCCAACGCGTAACGGAGATGATGGAGACGATCGGCTTAGACTGGCGTGTGCACAACGGGGCATTCATCGCCATGCGCGCGGGGGCGATCCTCGATAGGCCTCCTGTGATCCTTCGACCAGGAAACGGATTGATCTCCTACAGTAAGCGTGACGATGGAGGGATCACACTTGATGCGTTGGCGAACGCGGACGTGGAACCTGGCCTGCAAGTGCAGGTGCAAGACGACGACGGTAAGCCGTTCGGCGAGCTCGTGTATCGTGTGGAGAAAGTTGCGTTCAGCGGCAGCACCAGCGGCGAGAGTCTCATGTTCGTGGAAGGTGCGAAGTAATGGGACGTGCGAACAGGACCGACGGGCTCCCGCTCAACCCGACTTTGCATGACCTGTTCGTAGAAGCCTTGCGAGAATTAGAGCTTCGACTCGATACGCACAAGACGGCGACGGTGGTGAGTTACAATCCGGCGACGCAACGCGCAAATGTGACGGTTGACCAACTACAGGTTGTCAAAGATCTTGCAAAGAACCCGACTCGCGCGGAGCCTAATCCGAAGCTCACGCTCGATCCGGAGACGCTCAATGACGTGCCTGTCGCGTGGCCACGAACAGGGGCCGGCTATCTCACGTTCCCGCTCAATCCTGGAGACAAAGGTGTGCTCCATGTGCAGGATCGAAGCTTGGACGCCTACCTTGTCGCCGGGCAGACCGCCGAGCCGGCGACTCGTTGGACTCACGACGCCGCGGACTCGGTGTTCGTGCCGGGGATCTTCCATAGTGCTGACCCGATTTTGCCTGCAACAAGTGTTACAGGTACGGTCATCGAAGGTGAACTGGTAAAACTTGGGAGACTGGCCCTTTCGCCAGCTATGAAAGGAACACTGTGGGCGGCATACGTGACCACAGTTGAAGGAGCCTTCGTCACCTGGACGGCCGCGCAACCCGATCCGACGCCGGCGGCCAACACAGCTTTCATAGGTACGCTAGGTGCTGCGAATAAAGTGCTCTTCACTGCGCTTTCAGTTCCCGCAACGAACTGGCTCTCTACGAAAGTGCAGGTTGAGTAATGGATATCAAGATCGTAGATGGTGATATGGTGATCGAGAACGGTGAGTTGCAGTTTGGGACAGGCCAGGAAGCGATCGGGCAGGATATTGAGATGGCTCTCGAGACGTGGCAAACAGAGAGCGGGACGGCCTACGATCAAACACAAGGCGTTCCGTATCTTGACGTTATCTTCGGCCGCAAGAATCCCGACATTGACGCGACTCAGCACATTCTCAAGCAGATTATTCTCAGCCGGCCCGGTGTACTTTCGTGCGAGCTCGCACCGGTGTTTGATCGAACGGGTGGGACACTCACTGTCACAGGTACCGCGTCGACGATCGAAGGCAACGTAGACTTCTCTCAAATCATTAAGGCGGCTCAGTAATGACTGATTTTATCCTCACTCCTAGCGGGCTAAGTACTCAGACGCAAGAAGAAGTCAAGGCGGTCATTGACGCCAAGATTCGTGCTACGTTCGGCATCAACACGAATACGCAGCTTTCGTCTGGCTTCGGGCAGCTCTCGAACATTTTTGCCGAGCTACTAGCGCTCCAGCAGCAAGTGCAGTTGAGTGTCTATCGTTCGTTCGATCCCAGCGCAGCGACGGGCGTGATACTTGACCAAAGAGCAGCACTGACTGGCTCAACACGCGACGGTGCGACAAGCTCGGAAGTGGATGGGCTTCTTACGTTCTCCGGTGTAGGGACGATGGACGATGGCGATCTTATTGCCGACGACAATGGGAACGAGTGGGAGTTGGCAAACGGACCGCACACCGGTCCAGGTGTATTTGCTGCGACTTTCACCACTGTCAACACAGGACCCATCACAGCTCTCGCCAATACCCCATGGACGTTGGTTACGGTCGTGGCAGGGTTGGATAGTTTCACGAACCCGACGGACGACGCGGACCCTGGACGAGATCAGCAGAGCGATCCACAGTTTCGCGTAGACAGGCAGATCGAGCTCTACTCTGCCAACGTAGGTGGCCTTCTAGCTATCCGAGCAGTGGTGAACAAGGTCACGGGTGTTGAGACGTGTCGCGTCTACCACAATCCCACAGGGCCCGGAGTCGACGCGAACGGTATCCCGTTCAAGGCGTTCAACGTTGTGGTATCCACGAACCCGTCTACGCCAGGTGCAGCATTGCAGCAATCTATCTTCGACGCGATTCTTTCAGCACTGGGCGCAGGCGGAGCAGCGTACGGCACAGACTTCACAGGAACTGCAGAAGACGCCGAAGGCGGCCTTGAGCCTATAGCGTTTGACACGGAAGACGGAGTTGATATCTACGTTTCGATCGTTCTCGTGACTACAGACACAGAGCAATCCATTTCTACGAACTTGAGCGAGACCGTGCGCACGGCTGTGCTCGAGTACGCTCAAATCAATTTCACAGGTCTCGGACAGAATCAACTTGAGCCGGAGTACATCGGTATCATCGCTGCACTGCAAGCATCTGGGGAGATCTCCGGCGTGGTGAACGTTCTTGTACAGTTGTCTCGCGTCGCTATCACAGGACCGTTCTTCAACCCGTTGGAGATCAACATCCGCGAGCGGCCTTCCTTCGAATCCGGCAACATCGTGGCAGCGGTTACGTTATGAGATACGGCACCGGAACACCTTACGGCGTAGACGCTCTGTGGGGTATCGAAACAGACGATAACGCCGCGCTGTTCTGCGAGAATGCACAAGAGCGTGTCTTGATTCAAATGGACGATACTGTAGGCTCGCGGCAGTTCCGGGATCTTGTTTGCATCTATGTAGAACGTCTTGGAGAGTACGTTACTGTCGCTAACGAGATCAGTGCAGCGTTTGGCGTGACTACAGCACAGGGCGAACAACTTGACATGATCGGCTCGCTCATCGGCCTACCACGTCAAGGGTTCGAAGATGATGCGGTGTATCGGGAGTTTCTGAAAATTCAAATCGATCTCATCCTCGCAGCATCTCGCAGCGAGGCGAACTGGACCGGCACGCATAACAATATCCTGTCCATTTGTCGTACTTTCATGGGCGCTATCGGAGTAGGCGGCACGATCGTGCTCAATAACTTCGCCCCGTACTCGTTCTCACTGTCGATCCCGAGCATCACAGATCCCGCAGAATTCAACATCCTGATCGGCTTCTTGTGAAAAGCTCTCTATGCCGGCGTGCTCGGTCAAATCATTCAAACCCTCGGCGACGACTCTCTCTGGAATAGCGATTCAGTCGCTGTAACCGAGGGCGGTATCTGGTGCTCTCTCTCCGTAGCTGTTCCCGGGTGTGCGACCTGGGGCACCTCTACACCCATAGGCACTTGCCCACCCCCTCCCTAGGATTTCATCATGGCAACTAAACCCGTATCTGCCTATACACATGCAACTGACACCAATTTCGGTTCGGGCCCCGCGAGCGGAAACCCTACGAAACTAGCTGTTGTTGACGCAGCTCAAGGATTCATTCCCGGCGAAGGTATCGCAGCAGAACCCGTCAACTGGTTATTCAACGCCACGAGTCTTTGGCTAGCGTGGGTGCAAGGTGGAAGTGCTACGGCCGATGTGGATGCACATCTCGTGGAAACGAGTCTCGCCGGGCGCATTGCTGTGCAAGGCGGAACCATTGGCGATGTCACAGGAGACTTTCAGGTATTGCTCGTACAGAATGCCAGTCCTAGCGACAATACGACGCTAGTCAATACAGGAGCAGGTGTAGGGCTCCGCGTCACGTCGGGCGGCATCGGTGCGATCGTTACGGGCGGCAGCTCAAATCTAGGTATCCAGACCACCGGCGGAAGCTCCGGCGGGACAGGTATCAAAGCGACAGGTGTAGGCTCAGGTGTAGGCGGTACATTCTTTGGGGGAGCTCTGGGGGAGGCTGCAGTTTGCACAGGAGAGAGAGATTCACTTCAACCTATTCTCAAGCTCGATCGGCAAGGTTCGGGGACCATCACACGCGGATCGGTTCATGCCTTTGAGCAAGCTACACCCACGATCCCGCAGCAAGGTGACTGGTGGTGCGACACAGAGAAGCCCGGTCTTAACGTTTCGGCGTTCTCTTTTGCGCATGGGTCTGATGCGCTACGTGCGTGGGGCACAGAGGAAGGTTACTTCTATCAGCATGCCGAAGTGCGGGGCGGGACCACGACCGACTCAGTGGATTTCGCCGACGGCCTAGCAGTGTCACTCACGGTCGATCCTGCCCCTGGACTGTACATGGTATTCTTCAGTTGCTCGGGCCAGAGTAACCACGGCTCAGATCCGCCAATACGCATCGAGTTTGACACTGGTGTGGTAGGTAAGTCTGCAGACTACGAAGTATCCTCAGACGTCGGCACGAATCGAAGTCAGCCTTTCTCCGCCATATGGCAGATCAACATTACTGCCAGTACGGATCTGACTATTCGCGTGGCCACGGGCGTAGGCGGGCAAGAGGTAGAATGCCTTGAGGCCGAGATCACAATCCAAGGTGCACATGATCTCAAGGCAGGACCACCGTAGGAGATCGTCATGGCTAAGAAAGAGGGAAACAAAAAGCAAGCGAAGCCGCGGAAGAAGGCGGGAGAGAAACCCGTGCGGAAGAAGATCACGCGTAAGAAAGCTGGCACTAAGACAGGTGTGGCGGAAAAGCATCAGAGAGTGCACTCCGCTCCGCCGGCCGATCTCACATGGGAGCTGATCGAAGAAGTGTGCGAAACCGTGGCGCAGGGCAACTTCAGGCACGTCGCTATTCAACGCGCGGGGATTCATTCGGAACGGTTCAAGCGGTGGATGTCTAGTGGTGTGCGAGATCTCAAGCTCTTTGCGAAAGGCGAGCTTGACGAACTGAACATGTACTGCCATCTCGTCGTGGAAATGGAGCGTGCCGAAGGTGAAGCACACCAAGAGATCCTTCAAGACGTCCTTCTCCACGGAGACCCGTCGACTAAGCTCAAGTTCCTGCAGCTTCGATATCAAAAGCTCTACAACAAAAACCCAAACAGCCTTAACGATGAGGACGGCACGATCGTCAAAGTCCGAGCGAAGGACTTGCTTTTAGATCTGCTCGGCGGCTTCCTTGACAGCGAAGAGCTCCCACCTAATCCATGAGACTTGTCAAGCCAGAGTATCCTGAGATCGTCAAGCACTTCTCCGCTGCAGGTATCCGTGCAATGGGGAAGCTTCGCCATATGGTAAATAGGCTCGAAGATGAGGAAGCCGCGGCGCTCTTGTGTGATTGGGAGTTGTGGCAGCTACCCTACCAGAAGATGCCTGAAGGCAACTGGCGGCGCTGGTCTTTCCGGGCCGGTCGCGGCTCCGGTAAGACACACACCGGAGCGCGTACAGTCTCGGAGGTGGCGCGAGATAGGCAGAAGATCAAGACAGGGGAGATCGGTATCATCGGCCGCACTCACTCCGACGCAAGGCACGTCATGGTCGAAGGCCCAAGCGGCATTCTTGCACAAGCCCCTCTAGACTTCCGACCTACATGGGAACCAGGGAACGCAACCCTCACTTGGCCGAACAAGGTCAAAGGGCGCTTGTTCTCTGCAGATAAACCCGAGCAGATGCGTGGACCTAACTGGAGTTTCGTGTGGGCAGATGAGCCGGATCACTGGCCGAACGCTGAAAAGACGTGGCTCGAAGTCATAGAGTTCGCACTCCGCGTCGGATGGGCGCGAGCCATGCTCACCTCCACCCCGCTCCCCGGCGGCCTTATGGCGAAGCTCGAAGCGATGGACGACACCGTCACAACTAGAGCGAGTACGCTGCAGAACAGCTACCTACCTCGAGAGCATAGGGAAAAGATGCTCAAGATGTACGAAGGCACTCGCCGCGGACGGCAAGAGCTGTACGGCGAGATTCTCGAAGACAACGAGCGCGCGCTGTGGAAGCAAGACGAGATCGATCAATACCGCGTGCACAAGATGCCTGTCGACGCGCGACGCGTCGTCGTAGCTGTCGATCCCGCCGGCTCGTCTAATCCGAACTCGGATGAAACAGGAATCGTTGTATGTGCTTTAGGTACCGACAATCACGGTTACGTGCTCGCTGATCGCTCCGGCATCTATTCTCCTGCACAATGGGGCCGCGCCGCTGTTGCTGCATACACCCGTTTCCGTGCAGACTTGATCGTAGGAGAACGCAACTACGGCGGAGACCTTGTCGAGTCAAACGTTCGTGCTGTAGACAAGCGTGCCAATTTCAAGGCAGTGTGGGCAAGCCGAGGTAAGCAGAAGCGAGCCGAGCCGGTCGCGGCTATATCAGAGCGAGGGGAGATCCATCTCGTCGGCAACTTCCCAAAACTAGAAGAGCAACTAACTCAGTGGGACCCCTCCAAAGAGGCTGGCGTCGCTTCACACAAGATCAAAAGCCCCGATCGTCTTGATGGGTTCGTATGGGGCTTTACGGAACTTATGCTAGAAGACAACAATCCCGGCATGCCTGAGGGCTACCTGAAACTAGAGGAACAATATGGAAGCCCAAGACAAGTCACGTGGCTCTGATAGACTAGACGGGTACGTCAACTTACAAACTGGGCAAGGGATCCCGGGAGGCCCTGATAAGGCAAGTAACTCTGTCTACATTCAAGAGCCTTTGATCTCATGGCAAGAGCTCGCCGATCGTTACCTCGATCCGCTCACGGCTCGCATCATCGACCGGTTGCCGGACGACGCCACGCGTGAGGAGATCAACATCGTTGGCGAAGACGAGTCGGGCGCAGACCTAGCCAGCGTGCGCAGCGAGTTCGAAGATCTAGATGTACGAGGAAACCTCGGCAACGCGTGGCGATGGGCTAGGTTGTTCCGTGGCTCCATCCTGTTTATGGATGTGCTCGGCAGTGGCAAGATGGACGAGCCGTTGATCCTTGCAAACGCAACGCAGCTCCGTTCGCTCCAAGTCATTGAAGCCGAACACATTCTGCCTACTGGCTTTCATAACGGTCTTGGCTCTCGCTCGTTCGCGCGACCTGAGTTCTATCAAGTCACGATCCCGCACGCGACGGGATCGGCGTTCAAGAACATTCATCGTTCCCGGGTGATTCGTTTCGACGGTGTCAAGGTCCCGCTCTCGAAGATGATCGAGAACGATGGCTGGGGCCCGTCCGTTGTTGATCGCGTGAACGATGCTGTATCGAGTCTAGGCGACACGATGCGAAACGCTCGAAGCATTCTGCACACGATTTCAAAAGAGTTTCTAAAGATCAAGGGACTAAACGTCAAGCTGTGCGGTACAACGCAGGACATCACAACAGTGCAAGCTGCAATCTCCGCTGTTCGCAACCAGATGGATAACTACCATCTCGGTGCGATCGATATGGACGATGATCTAGTTGAACGGACACGCACCGTCACCGGCCTGGATATGCTCATCGATCGATTCGTTGACGCGGTCGTCCGGGCGACGGACATGCCTCGCACGGTCTTGCTAGGAGAGCAGCCGGGCGGCCTTAATGCATCCGGCGACTCAGAGATCCGTACTTGGTACGATTTCGTAGCCTCACAGCAACCCCGCGTCCTCACTCCCGCGATCAACCGCCTACTGAAAGTGATCTTCGCCATTCGCGCGAACAAAGGCGAAGTTGTCCCCGCCGAGTGGACGATCGAGTACGCCCCACTGTGGCAGCCGAGCGAGCAAGAAGTCGCGGCCACGGAACTCGTGCGAGCTCAAACGGCCAGCATCCTGCTCGCGGACGGTATCGTGTCCGTCCCCGAGATCCGTACTGCCATGATCTCCCGCGGCGTGCTCCCCGATGACGCCGGCGAAGAGCCTCCAGAAGAAGATGACGAGAACGAAGTGGAAGCGCTCAAGGCGCAGATGAAGGCGATGCAAGCACCGTCAGAGGCCTCGGAGAGGCCGGAAGCCTAGGCGGCCATGGCCTCGATTTGCGCGATGTACCCGGGCACGAATTCAGCATTCACGTTCGAGCTTTGCGCGAACTGGAGATCCATCGCCACCGTGTGCAGTGCTGGCCACTGGTCACACACGGCCCAAAAAGCCTTCACTGCCGTCATCGCGGCGCTCATGTCGTCAGCAAGCAGGGCGGCGGCTTTTGTGTCGAGCGCGTTTCGGAGAGCGTTGCGAAGGGTTTCTTTGTCGGCCATGAATATATACTCGCACGACTTGTCCTATAGGGCAACTTTTATTTTCAATGGCACGCGCTAAACCCGCAACGCGGGCTCGGCGAAACCCCGGCCCGCACAGGACGGGCAAGGTATCGCCGCCGAACATCTCGCGAGCTACACTCCCACCAAGGCTTCGGCTTCAAGCATCGCTTGCGCGAACGCGCAACGCTCGGTCGATCCCCGGTACATGCGCTCCCATGTTTCGACGATCCTCACGACACCCCGAGCTCTTTGCGAAATCATGCGAGGCTCGACGTCGCCGTCGCGGAGCTGACTGCGATCGATCTCCACCACGGCGATCCGGTAGTAGTCTCCGCCACCCATGCAGGACATTGGCATTTTCGCGCGACGCGTCATGATGATTGTATCTGTGTTTCCGACCATGAATCCACTCTCCCATAACTTGCCCTATAGGGCAAGTACCAATCTCGATGGCACGCGCTAAACCCGCAACGCAACGTGGGCTCAACATGGAGCCTAGCGTCACGCTTGAAGCCAGGCTCAACCGGCTGTACGGCAAGATCGACCGTGCAGCGCTTCAGATGCTTCGGAGAGAGCTTCCGGCTGTGCTCGCGGCGAACGATCCCACAGCGCTGGGGCAGTTCTTAGAAAGGCTCCAGACGGCCGTAGACGATGCTCTCCCGGACGAGGAGATCCGCACCGGCGCGGCTCGAGTAGCAGCAGCACAGGATGACACCGCGCGCAACGCGTTCTTCCCTGCGCTGGCGGCTGCGGCGGGGGTGAAGATCCTTGGCTCGGACACCGTCAAGAAGCCGCCCCCGCCCGTTGCTGCGCTGCGTCGAGCTGCCCGCCGGCGCGCGCCGACGCTGGTCGCAAAGCTCAACTTCGCCCCGGAGATCCTCTCTAACCAATTTGTAGACCAGAATGTCCGTTTGATATCAACGCTCCGGGCTGGCGTGGCAGACGGCGTGCGCGACGCCGTAGTGCGTGCGAAGGTGCTAGGCTCGCCCGACGCAGGAGATCTCGCCGATCGGCTGCTCAAATCCTGGCAACGCGAAGGCGTGCCGAGCCAGATCCCCATCAACAGGCTCACCAAATCCGGTGAACGCGTTCTCATCTCTGCCAAGAAACACGCCCGCCTCATCGCTCGAGATCAGATGGGCAGCCTGAACGGGCAGCTTGCCAGGACGCGACAGACTGCTGCGGGGATCGCGAGCTTCGTGTGGATGCCATCCACCGCCGATAATCCCCGCGAATCTCATCGGGAGTTCTACGGGCAAACCTACACCTGGGCGGACGGCGCCGATGGTATCATCCCGGGCGAGGAAATCAACTGCCAATGCAGCGCCCGCGCGGTGGTGGATAAGGACCAAGTCCTGGCCAACGGCGACTTCGTGGAAGTGGGCGGGGATGCCTTTACTGAACGCGATATCAGTCTGCTTGCTCCGGGTCCGGGGGCTTTGCTTTAGCCTTTACGTTGTTCCCACGACGGGGCTGTGACGTTTGTCATGATTCTGCCCACTTCTTGGCGACACCAGTTCATCTTCATAGGCTTGCGCGCCCATTCGCAAAGATCCCGCAGTTCGATTGCAGCTTGACTCAATGCGTCTTTCAACGTCACACCTTTCGCTAAAGCTGCGCCCACATAAGTGATGATGAAATTGTCTCTAGTCGCCATAGCCTAGCTCTTTCAGTTTGTTGATTGCATCTTCGTACCCGTGGCAGACCAGCGCGATCCATCCGCGCTCCTCCAGCTCACGAAGCCAGCGTTTCTGCTTTGCGGACGTAGCCCCGTTCGTGTCTCTCTTCATCTCAAGGGCAACGCCGCGCCATTGCTCGTAGAATCCTATCGAGTTGGTGGGGTGATCGAAGATCAGGTAATCCGGGACGCCTGCTTTGACGCCCATGCGTTTGAAGCTCGCGGCTTCGCGTGCGTTGCGTTTGCCTCCGTTGGGGATGTGTGTATAGAGGATCTTGTTCCGATCGAGCCAGATTGCCAGCTCGACGCAGTGTTGGTACTCAGTCAAAGACATCGTCTTCGCTCCTTCCACGATAGCGTGCACAGTACTTTTTGTACTTGTTCCGCGTTAGTGCGCCGCTTATCTCCGTCAAGTCTACAAATACCGTTCACTCGATCTGAGATATATCTAGGATCATCTATGTTCCGAGTAGATGCGCTCACACATGTCAGTAAGAATTCACGCAATTCGCTATCGGTAAAATTCAAAGGTTGCGACTTGAGACCCTTCATTTCAGTCAGTCTGGTCATTGTCTTTTTCCATTCGATCCGTGATGAGCTTCGTCAGAACTGCAATCACTACAGCTTCGAGTATCCTACCTAGTGCTGCTTTCATGGGACAATCCTATCGAAACCTCGAAACAAGTCCGCCATTCGTCGCTTCTCGTTCCTTTGAGAGATCTCTTCCGGCTTCGCTAGTCGCACATGACATTGGGCTTTCTTCAATGGACACCAGTCTGGAGTAGGGTCTCCGTGTTTGTGGTAACCCATACCCCACCCCCTGGAAATCGCAGTGCATCTGGATTCAGGGAATTCTCCGTTCTGATAAAGAAAAGGGCAAGTATCACAACCGTATACGGTGAGTTTCATGCGTGCATCGTCTCGATTTGCAGAGAGTCTCCGCCGTTCCAGTGTACAAGCATAGACGGGAAAGGTGCGGGGTCTTTCGCGCCCTCGAACTCGAGCCTACCCTTCACGAACACGATCACGTTTGCGGTAGGGAGAACGAGTTCGTGGAACGCTCGCGTATCTGTGCGAGCCGGGCACAGCATGGTCACGCTCGCGGCTAGGCTTGACTCTTTGTGACACTTCTGTTGCCATTGCCGCGAGAACTGACGGCCGTACGGGTGATTGCACCACACGCTCTCGCCCTCCCACGACTGCGCAAGACCGTTCGTCGCCTCTGTGTAGAACTTCGGCGCCTTCGCGTTCTCAGCACTTGCTGCAGCGTCGAGCGTGAACGGCCCAAAACGTACAGCAACGCGAGCAAAAAATGCAGCAGGTGTGACCCACGTAGTGCAAGCCGATGAGAACAGTGCGGGATCGATGCTCATGGTGCCATTACCATTTCAAGTAATCCGCCGACGGTTACATCGTCGTTACTACCTGCCAACCCTGCGCGCCATAGCTCGTTCGACACGCTAGCAGGTATCGGGATATCGTCGAGCGCTTCTGGATTCTCTGCGCAGTAGTTTGCGACATCGTCTGCACAGGTGATGGGGTTCTCCAGCACTTCGTCGTGTTGTGCACTCAGCTCCTGGATCGCATCCTTGAGTGCATCGAACTTGCCGAGAGCTTCGTTCAAACGTGAGACGATCTCTTGCGGCATTCCGTCTGCTCCGTAGTCCCAATCATCGATCCGTGCAACGGCGTTCTTGATGTCGTCGATCTGATCTAGTGCTTGTTCGTATTCCATGTTCCTATTCCTTTTCCGATTCTGCCGTAAGCCGCATTGTGAGACCCTCAGCATCTTGGTAGAAGATTCTACCTGTTTGGTATTCCTCAATCGTAAGTTGCGTGAAGGGAAGGATCAAGACGTCCGCCGAACCGTCTGGTCTGTACGCAACAAACGCCGGCTGGAATCCGTAGTCCTGGATCTGACCTAAGATCTTCCCGTTCTCATATACCCACTTGCCGATCATGCGTCTTCGCGCTTGAACGTTCCAGGCTTGGGGAGGCTCGGCTCTTCGAGAGGTACTAGCTTACAATCCTGTAACACCGGTTCAACAAATGTGCCGTCTTCCTTAAGTACAAGGAAGTATGTATGTTCCTCATAAGTCGAAGCACCGTGTATTGTACCCAATACACCCTCTTTGCCTCGAACCTTTCTTCCGTACAGCTTTGGATCGATCTGTATCACCCCGGCTCCTTTCGCAACTTCAGCTCCAGCGCCATCAAGATTCGAGCGGCCGCGTGCGCAAGCGGATGCTCGCCGGACTCGTGGTCCTGGAGCTCGCCTTCCTCCCAACGATGCAAGTGACGATATGCAGCCTCTACATGATTCCGAGCCGGCCGCCCATCCTTCAGATAGCTCTCGTGATCCTCGTACTTCTCAGCCCCGAACGCCATGACTAGCGAGCCGGCACGCGCGGCGGTGGGGGGTAGATTGCTGAGCGGATTCTCAATATCACCGCTGTCTTTTTGAACGGCTTCGCAAATCGATGCATGTTCGCCTACACCGAAGCCGCATGCGGGGCAATCGATAGTTTTCAACCTTCCCATGGCATCAACCTCCCTTCATCGTCTCGAACCTGTTTCGCCTTCTTGCTCCAGCGTCGCATGATCGTAGGCTCGGCATGTGTCGGGCAGTCCGGTACGAACCTGTTGAACTCGTCTTCCATTACGGTTTGCATCTCCATAGCGATCTCATGTGCTCTTTCTTCTGGTGCTTCGAGTAAATATTCGTCATGAACGAACGCGAGGAGCCGCGTCCCGTACAGTATCGAGTCGGGTTGGGTGTATTGTCTACGGGCGATCTCGTACCCTGCTGCTTTGGCGCCGTCCGCCGCGAGACCTTGAAAGAGCGAGTTGCAGGCCGACGTGTAGGTGCATCGGCCTCGGACTCGCTGGACCCTGAGTTGATCTACGGCGAAAAACTTGGTGCCCTTGATCTGGCAATCTCGAATGAACTTGAAGTAGTCCTCTGCTTCATCCCACGAGCGCATCCACAGATCTTTATACAGTGCGGCCTCTTGCTCGGTGATGTCGCATCCCCAGCCGTGGGCCAACGCCACGAATCGCGGCACCCCACAACCGCCGATGAATCCGAAGTTCGCAGCTTTACCTACGTTCCGCGCAGCCTTGTGTAATGGATTGTCTAAATCCATATCTACATAGTCGGTCTTCACGACGCGAGCCCCAAGCCACGTGTGCGGATCGATACCCTTGTTCATCGCATCGCCTAGCTTAGACTTGCCGAACAAGTCATAGCAGACTTGCGCCCACGTATGCAGCTCAGCTGCTTGATAGTCGCACGCGATGATGACCTTGCCATCCCGTGGAACAAAGCATTCCCGTACTCCTGGCGCGCGGCGTAGGTTCTGCAAGTTGGGCCCACTGCAACCCGTGCGGCCGGTTGCTTGGATAACTTCGTACCTCGGTTGAATAGGGATGGTACAACCGGTCTCCAGATCTTTGATGCTGCCGGTGAGTAGACTCTGCAGCTTGCTATAGCGAGAGTACGCGATAAGCGTCTTGTCTCCGCTCATGATGCACGGCTCTTCCGCGACGCTGATATACTTGCCTTTCTCGTCTGCATATTCTGCGAGTTCTTGAGGATTCATCTGTTCGATTTTGTCGTGCGTGCCGCTGAGGATCTTCTCTGCAGCATCTGTCCATACACGGACACTCGTGTCCATCATCCGACGCACAGCCGCTTTTGTATCCCTAGAGCCATCCTTGCGCACCAACCCAGCTTCGATCAAGTCCCCTTTCACCTCATCGATGTCTCGCACGACACGCTCTTTCAGCTGCTTCACAGCCGCGGGGTCTGTCTTGAAGCCGTGGCAGCTCATGAGGTGCAACATGGTGTGCGCTCGCACTTGTGCAGCTTCGTTGCCGAGGTACTGCTTGAGCTTCTCTTGCTGCTCGAAGATCTCCAGCGTCACAACAGCATCCGAGATCGCGTAGTGGCGTGCACCTTCCGGCCAGTCCTTTAGCGGCACATCGTAGCGATCGTGATAGTTCAGTCGGTACGTATCTTTGTCCAGCATCTTCCCAAGGCGCCGGCGGGTGATGTCGAAGAGACTGTACCCTTTCGCCTTGACGTTGCCGTCTTCATCCTCTTCGAATCGGAACGTCCCGCGCGCAAGGTCCAGCAACTTCTCTCGCGTCTGCACATCATGCACGCGGCCTTCGTCTAGTGCTTTGAAGATGACAGGAATCAGCTCCGGCCATTTGGCCATGAAGACAGCCAAGTCAAACGGCGCGTTGGCAAAGACGGTATGTCGATGCTCAAACTCAAGCGAAACAAACCGCTTTGCGTATTCGTCATCGTGCTTGTACAGGCCGCTTCCTTGCTCGTCGTTGAGCGAGTCATAGCCCGCCCACGATACGCAAACCAAATCGGGCGCGAGGTTGCCGGGATAGATGAGGAAGGTCTCCGTATCGAGGGCGGTGGTCATGTTAGTCTAGCTCCTTTTTAAGTTTCTGAATCTGCAGATCAAGTAATTGCTCTCGCTTGATCTCGATCCGATCAAGTCGGTCGAGCCTCTCCTGACTGCAATCACGTTTGTGCGCAATCTGAGAACGTTCGTTCCATTCCTCATCACCAGGCGTTCTCAGTGTCTCTACTTGGCACTTGAAGACGATGTCTCGGAGCATCTCTGCGACGGTAGCCATTTAGTTCACTGGATCCCAGGTGGTGTTGACGTACGTGGAACCCTCTTTGCTATGTGTCGTTGCTTTGACCTTGCAACCTACGAGCTCTTGTTCCGGTCCATACGATTCGGTCACCACGTCGGCACCGATCGCTCTTGCCTCGGCACTAGTGGGGTCCATCCCTGCAGCGCTGACTACAAAGCGCTTGACGTCGCGCAAACCCATATTGAACTTGCCAGGCAACCCGACAACCCAGCACCACACCTTGCCGTCTCCTGCTTTGACGTTCTCGTTGCTTGACTCGTCTACAGTGAACTCGACGATGTAGCTAACATCACCAGTGCCTTTCTCACTCGTCTTGCACTTGACCTCAGTTACCGACACGATGAAAGTACCGTCAGTGGGTAGCCAGTTACTGTTCCCTCCGGTCTGTCCGGGATCGATCTTATCGAAGTCTGCGAATATCTGTTCGATGTTACTCATGTTTCTGTTCCTGTTGCTTGCTTTCCGGGGGACCGCCCGGCCGGTTTGAATTTTCTAGAATCTTTCGTGTATCATTCCCTCGATCGCCTCGGCGCTCAAAGGCTTGTGCAGACTTGAATCCAGCCACATGCACATCTCTGTAATACGGAAAAAGACGGGTATCTCCAGGACGCCGGCCTTGCGCAGTTCTCCGACAGTGCCTTCAGATGAGCGCCAATCTGCGTCAAAGATATAGATCGCATCACATCCGTCCATGAGTCGACGTGTTGCGTTAAGCCAGAACTGACCAGTCTCCGTGCCGTCGAAGTTCTTGTACATCGTATGGGGGCACAGCGGAACTGCACCTACGTCGGCGACAGTCAGCGCGGCAGCCTCTGCTGCCATGACATTCAAGTGAACGCCGTAAGGAGTAGCCGAACGGAAACGTCCAGCGATGTATACGATCTTCATTCTGTGTTCAGTTGTGTATTGTCGCATCATACTTCCTTTGTGTAGTCCGCGAGCAAGAGCTTGCGGGGTTGTTGGCTCATGTCCGCTTGCATGCGAGCGTCTCGGATCGCTTGGCGAAACTGTGCGCGAATCTGTGGATGCTGGAGCAGCACGTCGACGTAGACTTCGTCTGCGAGCTGCCCTGGTCTATGCATGCGTCCTAGCATCTGCTCCCAGGTCGAACCGTTCGCAGGCGGTGTGACGACTAAGGCGCGGCTCCAGCGATGCTGCAGATTCTTGCCTTCCTTGTTGCTACCGATGCTGACGATGATAGGTCCTGTAGCTGGATC
>PIVT01000344.1 GCA_003353845.1 Pseudomonadota bacterium
TTCGGGGCTTGCCGAACGCTTACGTCTGGCTGCACATCTTAATTCAGGGCCGCTGCGGGCGCCGCTGCTACTCCCGGTCGCGGTGGTCCGCTGGTAGGGCAACGGGTCGGAGCGCGTTCTGCTCTTGCTGACACTGCGCGAGAGGGGGCATCTCGCTCTGCCCGGCTGTCTCGTGACCTGGCTGAAGACAGTGGCCTTGTGGCGCGTCTGAGAGAGGTTCTACCAGAAGGTGAGGTAGACAGACTTCAGTCAATTGGACGTGTGCAAGCACGGTCTGCGGAGAACATCGGCAAGCTGTCACCCAGCGTCAAGGCTGAGGAGAACAAGGCTGTCAGGGAAGCCGTCAGGGACGCTGTAGGCGCTCTCGTCGTGGCTGGCGGCAACACAGGCGGGGCATTCAAGGCAGGTATCGTACAGCGACTGGCGAACCGGCTGACACCCAAGGTGCCAAAGAAGGTGGTGGACAACATTGCGCGGGACGTCTTCGATCCTGCAAAAACTGAGAAGGTCATTGCAGCGCTGCGGCGAGCAGAACTTGGTGATGCTGAGATCCTTGACCTTTTCGCAACCGCCGTCGCATCCGGGCAACAAGCAGCGGATATCGTCGGCCAATAGAGAGGCCACCATGAAACTATCCCAGAACTTCACGCTCGCAGAGCTGACGAAGTCGGCTACGGCTGACCGTCTTGAGATCGACAACTCACTGATTGAGGGTCGAGGCGACGACACACGAATCATTATCAACCTCATGCACCTTTGCCAGAACGTCCTTCAGCCGATCAGGGAGAACTATGGTATCCCGTTCTCGCCCAGCTCTGGCTTCCGTTGCATGGAGCTGGAAGAGGTGCTGTGTGCCCCGGCCATCAAGCGATACCTGGCCGAGACGTCTGACCGCACAGTGCAGGGCTACCTTGCAAAGAAGCAGCACCCGAAAGGTGACGCCGCAGACATTGAGATCCCCGGCGTGCGCAACTTGCTCCTCGCACGGTGGATCGAGCGTCACTGTGAGTTCGACCAGCTCATCCTTGAGTTCTACAAGCCGACCGATCCGACCGCTGGCTGGGTTCACGTCAGCTACGATCAGCATGGTAACAACAGGAAAGAAGTCCTGACCATTGGCGCAACGGGTGTCCGCAACGGGCTACCGGAATTCGAGGGAGAGTGACATGGCAGGTTTCCTAGCTAAACTCATGGGCGGCGAAGTCGTCACAGCAGCGCAAGGCGTCGCTAACATCTTTGACCAGTTCGTTGAGACGCCGGACGAACGCGCAGCCGCTGACCTCCTCATGGTCAAGATCGCTCAAGAGCCTGACAAGGCACAGACGGAGATCAACAAAGTCGAGAGTGGACACCGCTCCATCTTCGTTGCTGGCTGGCGTCCATCAATCGGCTGGGTGTGTAGCATGAGCCTCGGGCTCTACTTCATCCCTCAGTTTGCCTTGGGCGCGATCCTCTGGGTACGTGTTAACTGGAATGCTACAGGCGAGCTGACGGCCTACCCAGTGAGCGCCGACGCCCTCTTTGAACTGGTCCTGGCTTTGCTGGGTATGAGTGGCATTCGGATGATCGAGAAGATCGCAGGCAAAGCCAAATA
>PIVT01000345.1 GCA_003353845.1 Pseudomonadota bacterium
GTAGGGAGACTTATCTGGTTGGGGAGGGTTTCTTCCTGCCGAGTTAACTCCTGCCGCATCCGTCGTTGAGCGATGGAATAGACTAACAAGGCCAGGGTCATCACCATCAACAAGCCCTGGATACGGGAAGGCTTTTTGACAAACAGCGAAGAGGTGAAAAACACGGGCTCCTTGAGGAAACGGAAGCCGCGTTCGGCGGTCCCTTGGCCTTTGTAACTGGGCAGAAGTTGCTCATCGGCTACCTCTTTGGCCTCGATGTTGGTGCCCAGCACGAAACTGGCTTTGCGTTGCTTTTGGGTGAGTCGTTTGTCGGCATCGGGAGCGGCGGTAACCTGGAGCTGCCAATCGATGGACTTAATCGGTGTGTCGGGGGTGGGACGGCCTTTGCAGGCATAGTGGATGTGGGAGGTAGCGGTGATCTGATTGACCTGATGATACTTCCATTTACGGGCCAGACGGTCGAGGCTGGCGTGGGCTTTCTTTTCCGAGCTAAAGCGTTGGGCTTGAAAATGATAGAGTTGTTTCTGGATGGCTTTCTGTTCCTTTTCTTGGGCTTTAGTAACCGCCTCTTCCGCCTGTTGCCATCCGCTCCGAGAGGTGATCACCAGCCACCGTTGTTCGATCCCATAGTGGCCCAGCTCAATCCGCTGGAAACGATAATTTTCATCCTGCGGTTGCCACTGATTCCAGTCCCAGGATTGGCGGATGACCTGCTGGACCACCTGGAGGCTTTCGGGAATCCGCGTCAAGAAGGGCAACCCAGCCAGGAACGGGGCATTCTTCTCGGTGTAGAGCTTGCTATCGGCCACCATAAAGGTGGGCGTCGGCGTCGCCTTGAATTCGCCGATCAAGGCCTTCACCCGCTCCTGGAAAATGGCATTATCCGAAGCGTTACCATCCCAACTCTGGCTGACTAACGGAATGCCGCCATCTTGCGCCGTCATCAACTCCAACACCGTCTGTTTGAGGTCGGGACGATGGTCCTTGGAATAGCCATGGGTAATCAAAATAGCCTGCTCATCACTCTCCGGTACATAGTCGCCATGCAGCGAGAAGGTGGTCGTATCTACATGCCGAAAGCGGCGATCTACCCCTTCCTGCTGGCAGGCAGCCAGCGACAACTCACTAAAGAGCGTATCACATCCATAGGTGAAGATCTTGTCCAAGCTGCGTCCCAACTTGAAGCGATTGAAATGATCGGCACACACCCCAGGCCGGAAAAGGCGTTCCAGCGGCTTGTTGACAAAAAACTGCGGCGTCAGCGAGGGCGGACGTTGCGAGAACCCCAGGCCATTGAGGATCATCCCGGCCACCGCTTCGCCGGTGGTAATTTCTTCTCGATCGTCCCGAACAATCCGAGTATCAATCTTCTCAATGAGACCTAAATCCTTGATAACGCCTGAGATAACACCCAGATGGTCCAACCGTTCCACTCGCAGATTTTCCATCCAAACTCCTTCTTTGAGGAGGCGAAGACTCAAAGAAGGATAAATAGATCTTTTCGGAAATGTAACTGCTCAATGTGAGTTACTAAATCTGTGATATCATATTTGTAGGTGCCGGCATACTCGTATTGCTTTGCGACGAACTTTCC
>PIVT01000346.1 GCA_003353845.1 Pseudomonadota bacterium
GCGTCTCTCCCTGTCGTGTGCGCGTAGTTGAACGCGGCTGTTTATGTAGCGTTATCCGTGGAGAGGGCGGGGGTGCCCGTCGTGAGCGTGCCCGTCACGATAAAGGTGACGTGCTCATCTTGTTGTCCGTCGAGAGGGCGAGGGTGCCCGTCGTGAGCGTTCCCGTCATGATAAAGGTGACGTGCTCATCTTGCTGTCCGTCGATAGGGCGAGGGTGCCCGTCTTAAGCGCGCCTGCCATGCAAAAGGTTACGTGCGCATCATCTTTCTATCCGCCGAGAGGGCGAGGGTGCCCGTCGTGAGCGTGCCCTTTTTTTCCTACGAGCTCCTCAGGCGTAATCTGGGCGGCGGCATTGGCAAGAGGTTTGACTTTTACTACGCACATATGCTAAATGAATGTAGAGCGGATTTCTTAGCCAAGATAAAAAGTATGACAACCCCCGCACCTCACCCGTATTCTCCCTCACCTTACAAGTAGGCATAACTGAAGGGCCTGCATCCGCCTCACGACCGCTTCAGGGCCGCAGCTTTCGCCACCTTCCGAGCAAGCGCCGCGATGCTCCTGCGCTTGATGCAGCCACCAGTTTCTGCTGCTGGTTTCCCGTCTGCACCGATGAGGCCCATCCACATGTCGACAACTCGTGCTGGGTCAAAATCATCGATCAACTTCGGTCCGTAATTGGTTACTGCGAGGGCACTGCGCACGGTCTTGATGTGGAGGTTTGGCCTCTTCGAGTCGTGCATGCGGTTGTATTTCGCCACGACCCGCTCACAGCAAGACGTGTCGGGCATGATCATAAGAGAAACCCGCGCAAGCTTAATTACAAGAGAGTAGCCATGGATGTTGTCATAGTGGCGGGAAAGATGCTCCCAAAAGCGCTTGTAGCTGAGAGAGAAAAATGGTACGTCGCGGACCTCTTCCTTGAGCCGCTTCCATTGGTGCAAGCACTCTTCTATATTGAAGTCGCCCATGGACGTGAGACCTGAAAAGTGATCGGCAAACGACCGGATCCCGCCCACTCCCCACGAGGCTAGCTCTCCAGGGCCCTCGGGCCAACGCCGGTGCTCAAATGAATCCCGCATCCAACAAAGAACCGCGCTATTCAGAAGAGGGTCGAAACGCTCATGCAAGTATAAATCCAAGGAAGTTAGAACTTCGATGCGGTCTAATTGGAACATTTCTTCGCCACTCTGGTACTCCTCCAGGTTGATACCCTCGTAGCTATCGAATTCGGGGTCGTATTTTGAGCGAAAATCCTGCAGCGAGATGCCATCGATCGTCTTCAACAACTCGACACGGCTATATGTCTCCTCGATTTGTTGCTGCACTGCACTTGGCGTGACGTCTTCGCTTTGGAATACCAGCGAAAGCTCAGTCATCACGCTTTCGAGGTCGGCTTTTCGACTGAACAGCCTTGGTAAGATTGCCCTTGAACTCCGCTTTTCTTTTTACGTCTGACTTGCTATAAGGCGTAAACCAAAATTTGCGCCATGCATCTCTATCCCATTCGGTCTCTTTCGAAAGCTTCGATGATTGCTGTTCCTGCTCCGGCTTCAGCACCAGCTTCGTCCTGGCCCTGGCTGG
>PIVT01000347.1 GCA_003353845.1 Pseudomonadota bacterium
ATGAATGGGCCGAGGCGTCTGTTGCGTTAGCAGATTCCCTTTCCGATGAGCTAGAGGACGTAAAGAAAGAAATGCTCGCATCGATCGGGCTCAAGCATGTCATGAGCCTTGACGATATGACCAGGGCCTTGGTTAGGGGGCTGTTATCCTCGAAACAGTTCAACAAGATGCTTCGCAAAGAGCGTCGCAAGAAGGTCCTGACAAACAGGAAGGACTGGCTGCGGCGTATTCCACCTTGGAAGGAGACAATCAATGTCTGAGAAACTTAACCCGAAAGGAGACTTTACCATGTCCGATGTGAACCAGGAGGATGGTGTCCTAAGGTTCGGACCACCGATCGATGGCCAAAGCGAAGTCACCTTGGGTACGATTACCCTGGATGCCATCCGCCACGAGGTCCGGCAGGCCATTGCCGATGGTCAATTCGACGAGGTAATTCGGAGAAGGATGGAGGATCTGGGGGACATGGGTTCGGGGCTAACCCAAGAACGAGAGAGGAGGGTCCTGGATGCAATTGAACTTGTGGTGGGTAACCGTCCCGGAGCAACAGCCCATAACACACCAGTTCAAAATGCGATGTGGGATACTGTCCATTTCTTCTCGGCAGAAGTCTTTCTGGAGGCTGAGAAGAGGCTTGAGGGAGAATGTACGGGTATCGTTGTCTGCAAAACGGTGTACGAGGGGATGCTGGACAGGGCTCTCGATAATTGCCCGATGATCCTCAGGGACATAAAGAGCAAGACATTTATGGGCAGGCACGTGCTTGTCTGTGGCAGGGAGCCGCGCACCCATCCAGGTCGCTATGTCTCTTGGCTATTTAACGATAGCGGTGATTCGGTGAAGCTTGTTCGTTTGATCACCAGGGAGAAGACATGAAAGCACTAACCCCCGAACGAGAAGCGAAGATCCTGGAAGCCATCAAGAAGGCGCTGGATAATCCTGCCGGGACACCAACGCATGACGTGTCCGGGGACGCGTTCAAGGAGGGGGTGACCACTTTCTCGCCTAAGGTCTTCCTTGATGCGGCAGCCAAGATGGATGGGGATTGCAAGGGTGTCGTTGTTGACCTCGAGGTGTTCCACACGATGCTAGGCTTGAATATCGTAGATATCCTGTCCGGTGTGCTAATAGGCACCCGGGGATGGGAGTTCATGTCCGTGCAAGTGTTCGTTGGTGCATCCGACTCACAAGATCCGGGCATCTGTGACTCGTGGCTATTCGATGGTGGCACCGATACGATCAAGCTCGTCCGGCTTGTCACTCGGGAGCGTTGCACCAAGACGTTTGAATTTTTGCAAGAATGCTTCGGGGTGGTAGGTGAGGAACAACAGGCTTATGATGCTGCTCTTGACCAAGAGCGGAAGAAGGCAGCAATAAGACTTGTCGATGACCGATAAATCCCCCGCAGCCTACAACCCAACCCCGGAAGAGCAAGCCGAGTTTGACAAGCGCTTGGCCTTGGCCACCGAGAAGGAGGACAGCGAGCCGATCGAGCAAATGGTCAATGGCCAGCGTGTTGTCTGGGCGCCACAGGCCGGGTCTCAAACAGCCTTCATGGAATGCCCGTTATTCGAGTGTT
>PIVT01000009.1 GCA_003353845.1 Pseudomonadota bacterium
TCTAAATCCGTGCCTTTGGCCGATGAGCAGCCCGTCATGACCGCCGAGCTGAAAACCATTGCCAACATCAGGCCTAAGACTTTGACCCTATGAACCTTCTTCATTTTCGACTTCTCCTACCCGTTAGCTTTCGCGTGAACCCGCGTGCTTCGGGAAATGGCAGGCTCGGCCTGCGATCATTTGAGACGGACGCCGTAGGGCTGGCAGCCGTCAGAAAGGTCCGGGGAGTATAAGGGGTTTTCTGTAGAATTCGAGGCAGGACGCTTCCATTCGTCCTCTGGAGGATTACATGCGTGTGGGAATGCTCATCGTCGAATTCCAGTTGCCCGGATGCCACTCCCTCAAGGAAAAGCGCAGCCGTCTGGCGGGTCTGCGCGACCGCTTTGGCAAGCAAACCAACCTGGCGGTGTGTGAGAGCGATTTCCAAAATGAGCACCAGCGCGCCGAGTGGTCCTTCGTCGCCATCGGTTCCGAGCGCAAGGTCGTGGAACAGACTCTACGGAAGGTCGAAAACCACGTGGAGAGCCAGGTGGATGCCGTCATCATCAACATTCAAACCGACTGGATGTAGGCTGTTCGGAAGATCAGGGGGCTGGAGTGAGCACCATGAGGGGAATCTCGCGCTTAGACATCTCCGCGCGAACCTTGTACTCATCGAAGTCACTGTAGATCTCCACCAGACGAGGCCAGGCTTTTGCCACCTCCTCTGGGGAGGCCTCGTGGGCCTTCATCTCACGTACCGTGCTGCCAATCTGAATCTTGGCTGAGGGGTTGGCCTTGAGGTTGAAGTACCACTGAGGGCTTTCGGCAAAGCCTCCTTTGGAGGCGACGATGACGACGTTCTCGCCATCTTCCAGGAAAAGAAGGGGCGTCGTTCGCTCCTTCCCAGACTTGCGCCCGGTGACGGTCAAGAGTGCCACATCGGCTCCCTGCAAAAACTTGTTCCCGCGCTTGCCGCCGCTCTTCTTGTAAATCCACGTCTGCATCGAGGACATGAATTTAACGACGACGTTTCCCAAGGATTCCTGGAACGGACTGTAAGGCTTGATCTCGGCGGCCATTTCTTCTCTCCCTTTCTTCTCTTCCGTGCACGGATCAAGAAAGAATAGGTAGCGAAGGGAGATAAACCAAGCGGTTTTCAGCGTTGGAATGCAGCGCGCGGCCCGCGAACGCTGCTAGGAGTGTGCACGGCAGAGGGAGTGCGTAGCCAACCGTGGAGACAGCCCGCTGGCAAGGCGCGAAAGTGCCGCCCTAGCGGGCTAGGGCAAGCTTTCGCAACGCCGCCAGAGGGATTGGATACACGGATGGATGCGTGCTTCCCTCTGCCGCGCACACTCCTAGGGGAGCGCTAGCGGATTAATACCCAGCTATCGCTCTTGCAATCCTTCTTGTTCATGGGAACGGGCTTGCCATCGATGATGCAAAGAACCCGGGAATTGTCCGTAACGGCCGCTTGCTGCTTTCCCACCTGCGGCGAACCACCCCCTACTTTCTCCGCCATATCCTTGGCCAAGGCGCTCAGGCCGGAATCCTCCGCAGGTTTCGTCTTGATCTCAGCCCGCATGGCATGAATAAGCGCATCGGCGTAGTTGAAATCCAAGCGCAAAGCGTTGGGATGCGAGCCCCGAGCCAGGGCCAAAAAGCCACCTGCTGGAAAAACAAAGGTGCGCGGCACGCCGGAGCCATTGGGCATGTGCTGGCGTGCCGCCCCCGGTTGGTCATCGGCATCCACCCGAATCATGACCATCTCGCGCGAAAGGGCCTCGACCTGAGGATCTAGAAAACTCCAACTCAAGGCTTTGCAATAGCCGCACCAGTCCGTCTCAATGACCAGCAGTACGGGCTTGTCCTCACGCAAAGCCCGATCCATGCCTGCGCTGTAGTCCTCCCAACGAATCATCGATTCATCCCACACCGCTCCCTTGTGGTTGCGCTGCACGGGATAATCACGCGTGCTTTTTCCGGTGGAATTCAATCCGGAGGAACCCTGCCCACCCATGTCGCAGGCAGCGATCCCCAGTATCAGCAGAAGTGACACAAGCAAGCGCCCTCGCCAGCCAGCGAAATCAGGCTGGAAGACTTTAAAAGCGAAGGATGAGGGCCAACCTCTCAACTGCTTGATTGTGCTCATTCTTTAATCAACGGTGTTTTCGCTATAGAACTTGACGTTCCGGGCGCGGAAACCGGCGATTTCAAGCCGTGGAAGACTGAAATCTCAGCCAGACGAACTCGATGGGGACGAACCGTGCAGCACCGCAATGGCCTTGGCGGCCTCACCATCCAACTGTGGATCATGGGGCAGCGGAAACGTGATTCGCGTAGCCAACTCTCCGTACCAGCGCTTCAGCTCTTCCGCGATTTGTGCATAGCTGGCGCTGGGAACAAAGGCGTCCAGCATCTCGTCATCGACGATTCCTTTCATCTCCGCCCATTTGTTTTCGCGCGTCAAGGCCCGCAACTGCGCCCCGCGCTCTTCCCAACCAAAGAGTTCGAGGCTCGGCCAATAGGACGGTGTTGAATACAAGAAGGCCAGCAGTTCGCGCTGATTCTCTCGCTCCACGTTTACCGCAGCCTCGTCCACGCCCGTGGCAATGGGGGGCGCGATCATCAATTCCACATCTTGCAGTTCACGTCCCGCGCGGACTGCACCTTTCTCCAATCGCGGAAGAATTGTCTCGCGGATATAACGCGGCGCCGAATTGGTGGGGTGGGTAATCAAGCGATCCGCCACCTCCCCCGCCAGGGCCGTCATCTTCGGGCCCACGGCACCCAGGGCAATCGGGATCTTCGGCTGCTCTAGCGGACCCGGATTAAAGAAGGGTTGAAGCCGCGTGAAGTTGTAACTCTCACCGCGAAAATCCAGCGGAACCCCTTCTTGGAAGCTGGTAAAGATGGCGCGCAGGGAATTCACGTACTCCCGCATGCGAGGCACGGGTGGGGTCCAAGGCGTGCTGTAGCGCCCTTCAATATTGCCTTTGACCTGAGAGCCCAAGCCGAGTTCAAAACGCCCGCCCGACAAGCGCTGTAAATCCCAACTGGCAATGGCCGTCACCATGGGACTGCGCGGGAAAGCCACCAACACACCAGTCGCCACCTTGAGGCGCGTCGTGGCGCGCAAGGCCAGGGCCGACAGCAACAAGGCATCGTGCAGCGCTTCGGGAATATTGAGCCCGTCATAGCCCATGGCTTCAGCGCGCAGGGCGTGGGCTTCGATGGACCCGGGGCCGAGGTTTTGGTCTGTGGGCGCATATACCTGAAACACGGGGAACACCTCCAGGCGGACCATAGCATCGAGATTGCAAGGGAGGTGAAATTCAGCTCCAGGCGCTTTAGCAATACAGCGTCGAGCAAGGTAGACTCGCCCTTCGACCCTGGATTTTGCTTCAGGGCTTTTGTATCCCCGCTGTTTTGTCGGGGCAGATGAGTGAGGAGGATGCATGCAAGACGGAAAATTGTGGACCGAAAAAGTTCGTCGAGAAGTTCAAAAGGCGATCATTGGTCAAGACGTTGTCATCGAGCGTTGCCTGGTCGCGCTCTTGGCCAATGGGCACGTTCTCTTGGAAGGCATGCCCGGTCTCGCCAAGACTCTATTGATTCGCAGTTTAGGCACAGCCATGGGCTTGGACTTTGAGCGGGTTCAGTTCACGCCCGACCTTTTGCCAAGCGACGTCGTCGGCACCATGGTCTTCCAACCCAAGGACGGCGAGTTCGGCGTCCACCTGGGTCCCATCTTCGCCAACCTGGTATTGGCCGACGAGATCAATCGCGCGCCCGCCAAAGTGCAAAGCGCCTTGCTCGAAGCCATGCAAGAACGCCAGGTGACCATTGGTGGCACCTCGCACCCCTTGCCCAAACCCTTCCTGGTCATGGCCACCCAAAACCCTGTGGAGCAAGAGGGCACCTACCCCTTGCCCGAGGCCCAGACCGATCGTTTCCTCTTCAAACTTCTCGTCGACTATCCCCAAGAACACGAAGAACGTGAGATGATGGATCGCTGGGGCAAGCTGACCAGCGAACCGGAGTTAATCGCCGTGTCTTCGGGTGAGGAGTTACTGGCCTTGCGCGCGCAAGTGGAGCAAGTGCATGTCAGTGAGGAGTTGAAAGCCTATATGCTGGCGCTGGTGCGCGCCTCGCGTGAGCTTTCGAACTCGCCCCCGAATTCAACCGAGCCCCCGCTCCTGTCTTTTGGCGCGTCGCCACGAGCCTCACTATCGCTGATCCAAGCCAGCCGAGCGCAGGCCTGGATGCGCGACCAGGATTTTGCCACACCCGAGTTGGTGCAGGACGTTTTCTTTGACGCCTTGCGCCATCGCGTCGCCCTCACTTTCGAAGCCGAAGCCGAGGGCATGACGGCCGACAGTGTGCTGCAACGCGTCTTGGACTCCACTCCCGTGCCCGCCCAAGCGCATCGAGCCGAGGCGTAATCTTGCCCGTTACGCCCTACCAATTGCTGCGCAAGTTGGAATGGCGCGTGCGTCACACCGCCGATGCCATGTTCACCGGCGAGTATCGCTCTGCGTTCCGCGGACGCGGGCGCGAGTTCGATCAAGTCGTGAAACACGAATACGGCGATGATGTGCGCGACATCGATTGGAACGTCACCGCACGCCGCGGCGAGCTCTATCGCAAGAAGTTCATCGAGGAACGCGAGCTGACCACGGTATTGCTCTTCGACGACTCGCTCTCCTTGCAATTCGGTTCGGGCCAGTCTTCCAAGCGCGAGGCCCTCTTGGAAATGGCGGGACTCTTTGCCCTGCTCTCGGCAGGCAATCGCGATCGCATGGGTTTCTGGCATGCCACGCCCCAAGGAGAAGCGCATCAAGAGCCTGTGCGCGGGCGCAATCGCATCGTGATGACGGCGGCGCGCTTACTCAACCAACCCATTCCCAAGATCGAAGACGGCGGTGAGGTCGAGATCGATTGGAAGCTCTTCTATCGCGCCTTCCCGCGACACAGTCTGGTGATCTGGTTGGGTGATTTTGCACCGGGTCCCATTCCACCGGGCTGGGCGGCCTTGCGCAGGCGCTATCAAGTGATCGGCGTGCGCGTGGACGACCCCTGGGAGCGCGAGTTGCCCAAAGGAGGCCAACTCAACGCCCTGGATCCCGCCAGCGGTGATTTGATTCCTTTTGATCTCAACGCACGCGCCAACCGACGCCGCCACCAAGCGTGGGTAGAAGAACGCGAGCAAACCTTTCAAGCCCTCTTCCCTGCCGCAACCCAACGCCTGGCCGTTAGTGCGGGAGAAGATCTGTTAGAGGCCTTGGTCCGATTCTTTCACACCCGCATGCATCAGAGGAAGTTGTGATCCCGGCAGAACTTGCAAGCCAGGTGGCCGCGGAGGCCAGTGAGATCGGCGGGCTGGGGCTCGGCGGCTGGATCCTGCGCGATCCGGTCTGGCTGTTCCTCCTGCTCTTGCTTCCTCTCTTTCGCCTGCTGCGCTCCCGGCGCAGCCAAGAAGTCCTGGTGCTGCCCTTCGTCGCGCACTGGGCAGCGGCGCATGATTTAAAACGCTCCCCCCTGGCTCAAGTGCTTGTGATCCTGGGACTCGTGCTCCTCACCCTGGCCATGGCTCGTCCGCAGCGCGTCGAAGAGCGGCACTTTGTGGAGCAAGAGGGCTACGACATCGTCTTGGCCATCGATTTATCGGGCAGCATGTTGGCCGAAGATTACAAGCGCATGGGCAAGCGCATCAATCGCATTCAAGCCATTGTCCCCATCATCGAAGCCTTCATGGAACGCCGCGCCAACGACCGCATCGGCGTTGTCGCCTTTGGCGGCCGGGCCTACACCCTGGCACCTTTGAGTTTTGACCATGCCTGGCTGCGCAACCAAGTGTCGCGCTTGCGCGTGGGCTTGGTGGAAGACGGCACCGCCATTGGTGATGCCTTGGCCCTGGCCGTATCTCGTTTGGGACAAGCCGACCGCGAGCAGGCGGGCAAACGCCTCGGCGGCTTCATTATCTTACTCACCGATGGTGCGAATAATTCGGGCAGCATTCTCCCCGCCCAAGCCGCTGAGCTGGCCGCCGCCAAGGGCATACCCGTGTACACCATCGGTGCCGGGCGAGAAGGCTTGGTGCCCATGCCCGTGTACAACGAACAAGGACAACTGCTGGGCTACCGCAATGTGATGTCGGACCTGGATGAAGCCACGCTCCAGGCCATCGCCAAAGCGACGGACGGTGCCTACTACCGCGCCATGGATGCCGACACAATCGACGAAGCCTTTGCCGCCATCGATCAGTCCAATAAAATTGAATTTGAAGCCAAATCGAATTTAACGGCCCACGAATTATATCCCTTCATGGCCTGGCCTGGCCTGGCCTGCACCGCCCTGGCCTACGCCCTGGCGCGCCCGGGTGCCAAGGAGGGTGAGGCATGAGCGTGTTCCAAACCCTGAGCTCCCTGTTCAGCGCCCTCTTCGGACCCGAGGTTGGCACAGCGCAGTGGGCGAGTTCGCAGTGGCTGGCCTTTACCCCTCTTTTATTGCTGCTGATTTGGTTGTCCTTCCGCCGAGCGCGCGGAGCTTCCTCCAATCGCCAGCTTCCGCGCGCCACTCGTCTGTGGACCGACGCCGATGGCATCAGCACCAAACCGCCCTTGATACGTCATCGGAAAATCCGCGGGGTCTTTTTCAGCCTTGGGATTTTGCTCACCCTCCTGGCCCTGTGCCGACCGCAGTGGGGGCAAATTGAAGAAGTCAGCTTCGACCAACAGCGCGAAATCGTCATCGGACTCGATCTCTCGCAAAGCATGTTGACCGAGGACATCCCTCCGACACGCTTGGAGCGCTCTAAACTGTTGATTGGCTCCTTGCTCGACCAATTAAAGGGCGAGCGCGTGGGGTTGGCCCTGTTTGCCGGCACCGCCTTTTTACAAAGCCCCTTGAGTGCCGACCACGAAGTCCTTCGCGACCTGTTAGTGGACTTGGATCCCTCCTTTTTGCCCCAAGGAGGCACGCGCTACGAGGCACTCTTGCAAACAGCCCTGGAGGCCTTCAGTCAAGACGGCGAAGCCGATCGTTTCTTGGTGATTTTGAGCGATGGCGAAGCCCATGAAGAAAACTGGCGCGCCTACCTCCCCAAGCTGCGTGAACGCGACATCCACGTGCTCGGCCTGGGTGTGGGAACCAGCGAGGGAGCCCTCGTGCCCGGTCCAAACGGCGGGCTACTCAAAGATGCTCGCGGCGCTGCTGTGCTAAGCCGCTTACAACCCGCCACCCTGCAAGCCCTGGCCAAGGAAACCAAAGGGTTTTACCGGGAAGCCTCGGTATGGGTGGACATCGCGCAACTCGTCGAACAGAGTGTGGCGCAAGGCGCCAAGGGTGAGTTCATCGACAAACGACAATCGAAGCTGCACGACCGTTTCCAACTCTTTCTGGCACCGGCGCTGCTCTTTCTCTTTCTAAGTTACCTGTGGGAGTTTCCGGTGGTGTGCGTGGCGCGCCACCTACGCGTAGGTGGCGGCGTAGCTGACGGCGTAGCTGGCCGCGACAAAGCGGCGAGCCTTCTGCTTTTCCTGGCACTTTCTTCCTTCCTGGTTTCATCGCAAGCGGCACAGGCCCAATCGCCAGCCGAAGCGCCGCCGCCTCCAAGCAGCTTGGAAACCCTGGTTGGCGAACTCGCCAATAAAGAACAACTACGGGCCGAGGACTACGGCGCACTGGCACAAGAGAGTTTGAACTTCGCGTCGCAGCCTCCCGCTAGCGCCCAAGCGAGCTTGGGGGGTGTGATCCAAGACGGCCTGACTGCCGTCGACCGTGGCGAATACAGCGACCCCGAAGCCCTGCCCTGGGATGAACTACGACGCGCACTCTTGCAATTGCAAGAACAGGAAAAACAAAAGCAAGAGCAACAGCAAAGCCAAGAGGGCGATTCCGGCCAGGAGCCCCAAGAGAATCAAGAGGGCGAAGCGGGAGAACAGCAAGAGGGAGGGGAGCAAGGCCAGGAGTCCTCGGACGGAGAGTCGCAAGAAGGCGAACAGGAGGGAGAGTCCTCTTCCGGCGAACCGAGCGAGGACGAGTCCTCCAGTGACAGCAGCGGCTCTTCAGAGGAACAGGAAGGCGAGGACGGGGAACCGAAGCCCATGCAGTCGGAAGAAGCGGGACTCGGGGAACTGGCGGAAGAAGATTCGGAAGGCGATGACTCTTCCAGCGAACCCGAAGTGGAACCGGAAGAGCAGCAGGAGCAAACCCGCATGGTGGGCGGCAAGCAGGGTTCCCAAGATGAGTTTGCCAACGAGAACCCTGAATTGGCAGGTACCTTGGGAAAATTGGAGCGCGTGCAGGATCGCGATGCACCCGCTGTTTTGTTTGAACGCATGCGCGATCAAGACGGTCAAGGAAAGCGAACACCCGAAGCTGAGGGGAAGAACTGGTGACAGCAGAATTGTGTAAGAAGGGTCTGCGCAGCCTGTTAGCGGCCAGCCTGTTTCTATTGATTTTAAGCCTGGGCGACCTGGCCTCTGCCAAAGGTGTGGCCTGGCGCGTGGGCAGCCCCATCGCCGCGGGACAAGTCTCTCGGCTCGAGTTGGTGTTCACCGATCTCTCTCCTAAAACCCGGGTGACGCTACCCAAGGTGATAGGTTTGGAGTTCGTGGGCGACCCCGGTGAATCGCGCAGCACATCCATCGTCAATTTCAAACGAACTTCCTCGGTGATCTTCACCTATCGCGTGCGCGCACCTCGAAAAGGCATCCTTACCATCCCGTCTTTTACGGTGGAGACCAGCGAAGGCAAACAGCAGGTGCCGTCCATTCGGCTCACGATTCAAGATGCAACGCTGCCCGGCGCCGGATCGGGGTTGGCCGTCCCCATCGAGGACGTCGTCGCAGCCCGATTGCGCACGGACACCACCACTCCCTTCGTGGGACAGGTGATCCATCTCGATTACTTATTGGCCATCACTGGGGAATACCGGGCAAATCTAGCCAGTCCCCTGACATGGGATAGCCAAGGTCTCATTGTCGAGGATTGGAGCAACCCGGAAAATGTCAAAGTACCTTCGGGCTATGGCGCTCGCTTTTTATCCCAGGCCATCGCACCCCGAGCCGGAGCCCAATCGCTGGCACCTGCCAGTCTCGAGGTACAAATCGAAACGGGCGCCAGAACTCGCGGGGGCTTGTTTGGCAATCGCGAAGTGGCTCAGATCAGCGTGGCCAGCGCCCCTGTGCCTCTTGAAGTTCGACCCCTGCCCACCCCCAGCCCCAAGGGCTTCGACAAGGCCGTGGGTCGATTTCATCTCACTTCCAAGCTCGTACCCGAAAGAGCCGTCGTGGGCGAACCCGTCACATGGACCCTCACGCTGGAGGGCGAAGGCAATTGGCCACAGGGCATCTCCTTGCCCGCACGTGCCATCCCCAGCAGCATGCGCACCATTGAACCCAAGGCTGAGCGCCACTTCACTGAAGGCAAACTGTTTTCCGGCCGCATCGTCGAAGACCTGGTGCTCGTCCCCACCCACGCCGGCACCTATCGACTCCCGCCCGTTCGCTTTCATTACTTTGACCCCTTGAGCGAAGCCTATCGCATGGCCGTCGTCACCCCTCCGCCTTTGGTGGTCGTTGATCCGCAACCGTCCAACGGCCAACAACCTCCCGGACAAAGACCCACGCCAACCCAAGGGCTTCCGGGCGATTTGGAACCCGGCCCTCTCCCAGAAGGGCCCGACGTGGAGGCGCCCAGCGAACCCAGCTTGCCTCAAGCCCCCGCCCTTTTACCCGGCGCCGAAGCCCCCCCTGCGCTGCCGCGCGCACCCAAGCCGGGAAGCGCCAGCTCATCCGGGCCCTTGCGCAGCTCCCAACTCGGACAAGCCTTGGCCCTACCCGTCGTGGGGTTGGTGCTGTTCTGGCTGGGACTGGCCCTGCGTCGAGCGCGCCGCCATGACCCCGAAATCGACCGACGCCGCGCCAAGGCAGCGGTGTTGGAAGAACTCGAATTTATTCAACATGCGGGAGATCCCCATGAACAACGCGCGGCCCTGCTGCGCTGGCAACATGAAACACGGACGCTGCTCAACTTGAACCATGCTTCCCCTACGGCCAGAGCGGTTCGGGATGTGGCGAACGAGTCCGCGGCCTCGCTTTGGAAAACCTCCGAGGATGTGTTGTACGCCGAAGGCGCTGAGCTGCCGGCCGGCTGGGTCGACAAGGCGCGCCAATGGGCACAGGAGATTCACGTTCCGCGCTTCAACCCCTTTCGTGCCTTCAAGCTGCGCCACCTTTTCCCATTTTTAACTGGCGTCGCGAGTTTGGCTCTATTGGTTTTGGGGACAGGCTTGGTTGCAACTCCGCACCTGGCCAAAGCCACTGAAGAGACTTCTGCGTCATCCAATACAGCGGCGACAGCAGCCTACGAGGCGGGCAGCTTCTCCGAAGCAGAGGCCTTGTTCCGAGGGCAGCTCATGGCTGAGCCCGGTGATTGGGTGGCCCGTTACAACCTGGGTCTCGCCCTGGCGCAACAGGATCAGATGGTCGAGGCCTTTGCCCAGTCGCTCTCAGCTTTTCTATTGCATCCGGGTGATGATGACCTGCGTTGGAACCTGCGCCTGCTGGCCTCGCGCAGCGAAGCCATGGACCCGCGCTTGCGCCCCCTGATTTTTCCCGAAGGCGCTCAAGGGCTGCAAGCACGCTTTGCCCTCATGGCTTCACCCTGCAGTTGGCAAGGGCTCTTGTTCGGCGGCGCTCTGTTCTCCTGCCTTTGCATGGGACTGCTGCTCATCCATCCCGAAGACCGTTTGAAGCTACCCTTGCGCGGCTACGCCACCCCCGTGCTGGGCGCTTCTCTATTGCTCGTGTGCCTCAGCACCTTCGCCCTGTTTAGTTACGGCCCGGCCGCCCGTCAGCACGCAGCGTTGGTGTTGGAGACTACGCAACTGCGCTCCGTGCCCACCGAGGCGGAGCTGCCCATGGAACAACAAGTCGTTATTCCTGGAAGCCTGGTGCTGGTAGAAAAGGAGTTCTTGAGCTGGTCACAGATTCGACTGGCCAACGAGGAGTTGGGCTGGTTGCGCAGCTCAGCACTGCATGCCTTGTATCCCCAAGTTCCAGAACCCTCCGGCAAACACTGAACCCTGCGTTACTTCTTTTTGGATTTACCGGGCGGAAAGCGTTCCAGTATTTTGGCGTAAGCCAGGTTGATGCGGGCGTCGGCTTCCTGTGGGCTCTTTTTTTCATCGACCCGTTGTTCCGCCGTTCCCCTCCAAACCAATTCCTTGCTCTGAGGATCCATGACATCCAAAATCAGAACGCCCTGGGTGTAATCGTAGGAATCGACCCCCCCTCCGTAACCCACGCCGCCGTAACGCCCACGTCCCCAAGAACCATAAGTTACGGACCCCCCCGAAGAGGAGATTTGCGTTCGATCCTGAAGAGCAACGCGATAGCCCACTAAAAAAGAGGCTTCCTCAACGCTCACCAGGCGAAAACCCGCCACTTGCAATTGAGTGTCGACGGCACGTCGCACGCGCTTGCGAATCAAGTCATTGTCGATGCGGTAATCACCGCTTTCGGGCTCTTCTTCGGTCAACCAGGCGTATGTCTCGTACCGAGTGAAATCGAGGCTGGGGTCGTAATCGGTGTAAACCGTAATGCCCGAGCAACCGGATAAGAGACCCAAGCTGAGAACAAGGCCCACCAATAATCCCCCGGGCATCCCGCCGAAGATCAACGCTGCTCGCCCTGGTTTCATCCCTTGCATTGAAGGCCCCTTTGGTGACATTTTAGGATCTAGCATTTAGTATCTTTCCTCGTGAGACCCTGCGAGCGTAGCGCGAGACAGAAAACTGAACACTTTCAACAGGGAGTTTTCTTTTGATGCCAGCCAAGACCCAAGTGAGTCAATTTTTCAGCTCGCTCCTCATCGTCGGATTAGGCGCATTTACCGCACTGTCCTTGGCCTGCAGTACCAAGAACATGTACGCCGCCGGTTTGCCCGGTTGGAAAACACAGTTGAAGGTGGTCGAAACCATTCCGCGAGATCGTTACCTGGAAACACACTTCAGAGGCGACGGCATTGAAATACAGCGCTTCTTTGCGGCCAATGACATCTGCCGTGCGCTTTTAGAACCCGGCGGCCTACTCGAATACGCATTGGTCGGAAACTACGGCGAGTTCTCGCGGGGCGATCTTCGATGCAACGCCACCGGCGTGGCGGATCTGGAAAAATGGCGCAGGCGTTTTGGAAAGAATAGTGGACTGACGTCCGGTGCCCCGATTCCGCGCGCCCAAGCCAATTACCAGCTCGTCGCAAAAGACGAAGACAGCATTCTGCTGCGCGGGAATTTTCCCCTTGCTGGCAAAGTGCGCGCCAGCGGCAGCCAGGACCTGGTACTCGTCCTCCCCCGCAGCTCGGAATGCCAGGAAGTGGCCGATCGCAGCACGGCCAGCATGGAGTACCGCCCCAGTGGGGATCCCGCACTGGCCTTGATCGCCAGCAACGGGCGTTGCGCCGTACGCGGCTTTATCTCACCGCTGACCTCACCTTGAAGTCAGCCTCCAAGGCGCCCGGTTAATCCTCCGTTCAGCACTATGCAACTATCCCTAGAAGCCCTCAAAAAACCTGTAAAAAATCTTCATCAAATATGTAGAAAGAACTAAGGGCCGGACCGCGCCCTTCCGTTAACCCCAATGACAAGAAAAACTTGCCATTGTGCTGAAGCGTCGTGTTCTCTCGAAAAACACTGTGCTGACTGCCGAGCTGTTGCTGATTTCTTGTCACCATTATAAAAGCGAGCGGTCGAACCGAGAGCGACCTGAAAAGAGATCTGGAGAAGATGAACATGACTCGTGTATTGGTACTCGACACAGATCCTATGGCCGGTGAGTTTTACTCCGGCGAACTCAAGGTGGATGGCCACTGCACCTGGCACGCTGAAACCACCTTGGACGCACTGCGCGTTCTCGCGGAAATCGATATCGACGTTCTCATCTCTGATGCCGGTCTAGAAGGTTGGAAAGACGGCGACCTGATTGAAAAGGTGGCCCTCACATCGCCCAACACTGAAATCATTCTCGTGGCCGATGAAGATTCCTATGAGATCGCCAAGACCGCATTGGTTGCCGGCATTCACGATTTTATTGAAGGCATCCCCACCGGTACGGAACTGCGCGCCATTGTGGCGGGTGCGACCTCTGCCTGCCGCCTGCGCAGCCCGCTGCACAGCAAGGACAGTCTTTATCATTTGCAAAATAGTGCCTTGGAGTTGGCCTATGGCCGATGCGATCACGGGCAGTCCAACAAAGGCTCTTGCCTCCAGTGCAGCATGGAATTGCTCAGCAAAGTGACCGAGCGCGAAAAGGACCGCATGCGCGAGTTGGCCGCTCTGGAAAGCGATTGTTTCGACGACAAAATGGACAGTGGTGATTGGCCCGAAGTAATTGCCGATCGCATCCGACGCCTGAATTAAACCCAGATCCAGCTTCAAAGATACCGAGCGGGGAAACCCGCTGGGGGGGAAAGCGGAGCATCTCAATGACGATTGGGGTGCTCCAATACCTTGGGGTTGGGATCCCTTCCAGAGACTAAAGAAGCGCCTCTTGCTTACCGCCTTCTTTCTCTCCGCCCGACCCTTGCCCCGACTGGTCGTCATAAAGCGCATGCAACCCCTGCCAAACCCGCGCACAAGCATGTACGTCTGCCAGCGCATCGTGGGCCCCTTCCACGCCTTCGTTAAAGAAGAAGCGGTGCGACTCATCCAAAGATGGCCACTTATAATCCTTGTATCGCCCTGGAATCTTTAGAATCGGAGTTAAAGCTTTCATTGTGCATTCCATCTTAAGATGGGGAAAATCCAAAGGATTTGGCCTATCCACTCGATGGTACTGCCCCGCCATGATCTGAGCATCGAAATCCATATTGTGAGCCACCACCAACTCCGCTCGCCGACATAGGTTGGAGAACAAGGCCAAGGCCACCAACATGGGCACCCCAGCTCGATCTGCCATTTCTTCAGTGATGCCATGGACCTCAATGGCCTTGGGATGAAACTTCACACCTTCACTTTCCACCAGCAGGCTGATTTCGGCTCGGGGGGTGAGATCTCGTTCCGTCAGCAAAGCTCCCAACTGCACCAGGCGCGGCTGCGAGGGGTGTTCCGCGGGAAGCTTGCGATCGATCATGCCCGAGGTTTCGGTGTCGAAGAAGAGAATCAAGGGCTTGGGGTTCCCTGTAGTAGAAAGTAGTGGATGAGAGTTCACAGCCTCGCCGTGAATTGCGAGTTACAGATTGGAATCTAGCCAGGGCTGGTGGGGGTGCAAGGGAATCCCAAGCATGTCCTTCGGGAACTCAAAAACCCATGAAGTTGACTACGGTATATACTGATATATACTTGTGACATGTTCATCGAAGAAATCGTACAGGCGCTGCGAAAGGCCCGAGTTCGTTTTGGGTTAGCAGGGGGTTATGCGGTCGCCCTGCACGGCGCGGTACGCGGGACCGTGGACATCAACATCGTGATTCCACTCGAAAAGAAGCAATTCCGTGCGGCCCAAAAGGCGCTATCACAGCTTGGCCTCGTTTCCCGCCTCCCCGTCGACGCCGATCAAGTCTTTGATTTTCGCGAAGAGTACATTGCGAACAGGAATCTTCTGGCATGGGATTTCTGTCACCCCCAAGACCCGAGCAAACGGGTCGACATCCTCATCACACACGACATTCGAGAACAGGAGGTCACGCGAATCCGCGCTGGAGAGTTGGTTATCCCCATCCTTGGAATCCACTCTTTAATTGCCATGAAGAAAGCGGCTGGGAGGCCTCAAGATCTTGAAGACATAAGAGCCCTGGGGAGCTTGCAATGAGCGACCCGTCACGACCGCTGCAATTTTTTAACGATGAATACCTGGAACAGTGCCAGCGCATGCATCCTGAGGAAATCCTCGCCTTCCTCGATAGCTTTCGAAAGCTTCATTCGCCCAGACCCTGCAAGAGCAAGCTCATCAGCCTCAAAGTCCCCGAAAATCTACTGGAAGCCTTCAAGCACAAAGCCAGGGCCAGCGGGCTTCGCTACCAGACCCAGATCAAACATCTCATGCTGGAATGGCTGGAGTAGAGAACCTCTCAAGGCCAACGCTGTCCTCCCCACGGGTAAAAATTCCAAATTGGTCTCTATTCACCTCGTTTGGTTGCAATATGCAACCGATAAATTACTGTATAGGTACTGCCTTGATGGAGAAGCCACGATGCCGGGTGCGGTAAAACTATCTGACGAATTTCTGGAAGCTGCTCGAAGCGAGGCGAAGCTGATGAAGCGTTCTATGGCAGGTCAGGTCGAATACTGGGCCACTCTTGGCCAGATGATAGAGGCCTCGGGCGTGATGAGTTTCGAGCAGGTTCGGGCCACGCTTGAGGGCAAGGGGTCGGTACACACGCTGTCAGCCAACGAGGACGCGCTGTATCTGGAGTTGCTAGCCAATGAACTCGAATCCATGGATGGCTCTGACGAAGAACTTCTCCAAGAACTCCAGGAGGGCGGGCACCCCATCGCAGGAGAAGATGAAGAAGGCAAACTCGTCGTGAAGTCTACCGCCCCTTCGGATCACACGGGTGCCTAAGCGCCCCACCCTGCACCTGATTACCGGTATCAACGGCGCCGGAAAAACCACCTTCTATGATCGTTTTCTTCGCTCACGCACACCCGGCGCTAGATTTGTAAATGCCGATGAGATTGAACAGAATCGCTGGCCTGGGGAAATTGGACAACACTCCTACGAAGCAGGAAAGCTAGCAGCACGCCTTCGAGACGAGCTCCTGAGCGAAGGTCGAAGTTTTGTAGCTGAGACGGTCTTCTCCCACGAATCCAAGTTGGCATTTATTCAGCGTGCGCAGTCACAGGGCTATCGCGTGATTCTCTACCACATCCATGTCAGCACACCGGAACTGGCGTCAGCCCGCGTGGCCACGCGAGTTTCCCAGGGAGGCCACGACGTTCCCGCCGATAAAGTTCGCGCCCGACACCCTCGGACGCTTTCGCTCTTGAAACAAGCAGCAAGAACCGTCGATCGGGCCTTTGTCTTCGATAACTCCCGACTCGACAAGGGGCTCACCCATGTACTGACCCTCGAAAACGGGCGTATCCAAACGCTGGGGTCCTATGTCCCCCGTTGGGTAAGAAAAGAGTTCACAGAGCAACTCAGCGATTATTTGGAGTCGTGTCGCAGGTCGTGACAAGACGACACAACTTCAGACCCGTCATCGCCAAGGGCGTGAAGTATCTCCTCTGGCATTCCCACAAGGACTTACAAGCGACCTTCCATCAGCTAGAATCCCCTTCTTTCAGCCGGAGAAGCACGCAGTTATGACCTTGTATTCCAGTAGTGAAATCATCGATATCGCCAAGCAGGTGGAGCATGCGGGCGAAGCCTTTTACGCGGAAGCGCTCAAGTATCTAAAATCGAAGAAGGTGCGCGAACTCTTCACCCACCTCCATGGTGAAGAACTGCGCCACGCGAAACTCTTCGAGAAGATCCTCAGCGAAATCGACGGTGACACCGGACCCTGGCGCCAGGACGAAGAATACCTGGCCTACATGCGTGGACTCGTGCGCAATCAGGTCTTTCCCAGCCCTGAAGATGCGCGCCAACAGGCGGCCGCCCTTGAAGACGAGAAGGCGGCCATCATGCGAGCCATCAGCTTCGAAAAGGATTCCATCCTGTTCTTTCACGAGTTGCGCAATGTGCTGGCGGAAGAGAACCGAGGTGTCATCGACTCTCTGGTCGACGAAGAACGCAGCCACCTTCAGGCGCTGAATAAGTTGCTGGATGATCTCTAACTCAGGGACGGTGAATTCGAGCCTCTGTCAAAACCCAGACAAAAACGGACAAAACTCAAGCAAGTCTCTGGTTTACTAATAGAAGTGTAGACTTGGTTTACGCGTCGGTTGTCACAGGTGCCAACCAGGCCGGGCGTTTTCGTTCACCGGCGTAGCGGGCCCGGGCCCAGCCGTTAAGGAATCCCAATATCGCGCCGAGAGCGATACCACTAAGGGCACAAAAGAGGGTTGATCGGAAGATTTCTAATTCACTCATGTACCGCCTCCCTAAGGCTTTGAATCACTCTTACGGCTCCTTGGTATCATCGCGGGGAAGGCAATTAATGTGACTTAAATCACAGGGGCTTAATCAAGATAATTTTTTTAATGAGGAGAACAAAAGCTGCTGTTTTTTGTTCCAAAAACTAGATTGATTCCCCTAGATTTTGAATTGAGAAACAGCTTCGCGCAGGCGAGAGGCCGCGTCATCTAACTGTGTCACGGAGTCGACCCTGTGCTGGGTCGATTCCATATTCGCACTGGTGCCGGCGTTGATCTCCTCGAGTAGGCCCACACCGTCCTTACACACCTTGGCCTGCTGCTCCAAGGTCAGCGCAATTTCTCGACTGCCCTTGTGCACTTGCTCTAGCGAGGCAGAAACAACATGTTCTTCAAAATAAATTAAAGTAGAATTATAAAAACCACTAATGCCTGTTAAGGAGTACTGCAGTCGATGCCATCACCCCGTGCTAAATCGCTCTTCATCCTTCCCTTTCTCCTGATGCAGATCCTCCTCTTCCTGCTCTCTGGCTACCAACTTTGGGCCGAAGGACTCTTTCTCAGTTGGACATCGCCCCTGCTCTCTTCCCTGGCCTTTTTATGGACCATCGGCTACCTCGCGACCAGTGGAAAAGCACGCACCAGCGCCAACCTACATGCCCTGGTGGGCGTCAGCATCGCCGCTGTTTTGCTCGGCTTCATCGCGCTTGAGCAAGCCCCCGCCGAGGCCGGGCAGGCCCTCTTGTACACCTGCCTGAGCAGCCTGGGTAATCTGGCTTATGTGTTTTGGTTCTCGCGCCTGGAACGGGACCACAACCCCGCGCTGGACCCGGGACAACCCTTGATGAAATTCACCCTGCACAACCTGGCCGGAGAGAAGCTTTCCTCCAAAGACCTGATTGGAAAACCCACCATCTATCTCTTCTATCGAGGAAGTTGGTGCCCCATTTGCGTGGCGCAGGTCAAAGAGATCGCCCAGCAATATCGAGAGTTACAGGAGCGCGGTGTCCGCGTGGCATTAATCAGTTCACAGCCCGAAAAAATGACCCAAGACCTCTCCAAACGATTCGACGTGCCCATGGATTTTTACGTAGACCCCAAGAATCATGCAGCCACCAAGTTGGGCATTGTCCACCCCTACGGTTTGCCGTTTGGCATGCAACCCTTGGGCTATGAAAAGGACACGGTCTTCCCCACGGTAATCATCACCGATGCCCAGGGTTCCATCTTATTTTCGGATCAGACGGACAATTATCGTGTGCGCCCTGAGCCCGAAACTTTTCTGCGCGTGCTCGACGGCCACAGCGCCATCGCCTGACCCTCAATGCGGTTCAAGACGGCTCAACTCGGTTTATCTTTCAATTGCCGAATCAATCCCTCTTGGGCGATGGAAGCGACTAGGATGCCGTCACGCGTAAAGATTTTCCCCGTGCCGAAGCCACGCGCGCCGGACGTACTGGGGCTCTCCAGGCTGTAGAGCAACCATTCGTCCACGCGAAAGGGGCGATGAAACCACATGGCGTGATCCAAGCTGGCCATTTGTAATTTATCGAAACGAAACCAAGCGCCGTGGGGCAGCATGGATGTAGCGAGAATGCCCATGTCCGACGCGTAACCCAAAATCGCTTGGTGTATGGCCAGGTCATCACTCAAGCGATCGGCGGCGCGAAACCAAATACTTTGGTGCGGGGCTTGCTCGTGCTCGCCGATAAAATCCATGGCTTCCACGCGGCGCATTTCAATGGGCTTATTGCCACTCTTACCAACCACTTGTTGAACGCGCTTCATCACCTCTGCTGGAAGTTGCGACAGCAGCTCATCCTCGGTGGGCAAATCTTCGGGATCGGGCACATCGGGCATCTCCACCTGATGACTTAATCCCTCCTCTTCTACTTGAAAAGAAATCGACGTGTTAAAAATGGCTTTCCCGTTCTGAATGGCGACAACGCGGCGTGTGGTAAAACTTCGACCGTCGCGGATGCGATCGACTTCGTACAAAATCGGTACCGAGGGATCCCCGGGGCGAAGGAAATAGGCGTGCATGGAGTGCACCACGCGTCCCTCCACCGTGCGCTGGGCCGCGATCAGCGCCTGGCCCAAGACCTGTCCGCCAAAGACGCGCATTTTAATTTTCTTGTGATTTTGACCGCGAAAGAGATTCACCTCGATGGGTTCTAGATCGAGAATGGACAAAAGCTCATCGAGAACTTGGGGCATGCAGGTTCCTTTCAGGCTGTACAAGCCAGCGCAGAGGCCGGTAAAAATCGGCTCTAGGCCAAAAAACAATCTAGTTGCAAGCTACCAATCTGAAATCCACACGGCGAGCCACCGCTTTGTGGCCAAGCCCCCTCCCAAACAATACGGGAAAACGGTACCGTAAACCCATGCGGGGTCGACGGACTCGATCCTTCCAGAGCCGCGGGCAGCTCAACACCCAACCCGTCTCAAACCAAAACCACCCAACAAATAAGAGAAAAGAGAAAAACGGCATGTCCAAAACCGACACAACCTCCTCCTTCAACCAGTTCCAGGGTACCCAGGGCTACATTGCCTCCACGCCACTCATGGATGCAGTGAATTGCGCCATTGCCCTGGAGCGACCGCTGCTGATCAAAGGCGAGCCGGGGACAGGAAAGACGCTTTTGGCGAACCACGTGGCCGAGAGCCTGGGGATGCCCATGGAGAGCTGGCACATCAAATCCACCTCCAAAGCTTGTGACGGCCTGTACGTCTACGACACGTTACAGCGACTCAATGATGCTCGATTTGGGGATGGTGATGTCCAAGACATTCGCAGCTATATCAAGCCAGGACCCTTGGGCCGAGTATTTGCAGCAGAGAATCGCCACGTGTTGCTCATCGATGAAATCGACAAGGCCGATCTCGAATTCCCCAATGACATTCTGCGCGAAATCGACGAAATGCGCTTTACCGTGCTGGAGACCGGTGATGAAGTAATCGCCAAGCAGCGCCCGGTGGTGATCATCACCTCGAATAATGAGAAAGAATTGCCTGACGCCTTTTTGCGACGCTGTGTGTTCCACTTCATCGACTTCCCCGATCGCGAACTCATGAAAGAGATCGTTGACGTCCATCACCCTCACCTGGACACCAAGCTACTCGATCAGGTGCTGATCAAATTCTATTGGTTGCGGGAGCAAGGGGAACTGCGCAAGAAGCCGTCTACTTCGGAGCTCATCGATTGGATCGCAGCCCTGCTGCGTTCCGGTATCAGTACGGAACAACTCGAAGAACACATCCCCTTCTTGGGTGCCTTGCTGAAAAACGAGCAGGACACTGTGGGTGTCAGCAGTTACCAAGAGCGCGGAGGACGCATGCCCGCAGCGTGGTCCGACTTGGGCGCAAAATACAACCAGTAAGCGTTTCCACAACCTCTTACCAAAGGATCCTCAGCGATGTTTCTCGACCTTTTTTACGGACTGCGCGATGAAGGCGTGCCCGTGGCCATCCAAGAGTGGAACATGCTCATGGACGGACTCCAGAAAGGTTTGCATCGCTCCAACCTGCTGCATTTTTATTACTTGTCGCGTGCCTGCCTGATCAAGAGCGAGAGTTATTACGACAAATTTGATCGCGTGTTTGCGCGGGTCTTTAAAGGCGTGGAAGGCGAACTCGACATCACCGACGAAGTGTTGGAATGGCTCGACGACCCCAAAAATTTCCCCGAACTCACCGAGGAACAGCGCGCGGCCCTGGAACACCTCTCGCGCGATGAGCTATATCAACGCTTCTTGGAAACCCTGGCCGAACAAACCGAGCGCCACGATGGCGGGGACAAGTGGGTGGGGACGGGAGGTCGCTCACCCTATGGACACGGCGGCGAACATCCCACGGGCATACGGGTGGGAGGACCGGCCAAGAGTCGCTCCGCCATGAAAGTCGCCGAAGATCGCCAATTCCAGAATTACCGGACCGACGAAACCCTGGACTTGAGACAAGTCAAGATGGCCCTCAAAAAGCTGCGACGCTTGACGCGCAGCGGCCCACTGGAGGAACTGGACATCGATGGCACCGTCGATGAGACCTGCCGCAACGGGGGCGAAATCGACTTCGTGTATCGGGCCGAACGAAGAAACAATATCCGCCTGCTTTTGCTCATGGACGTCGGCGGCACCATGGACCCGTACTTCAAGCCCGTGAGCCGCCTGCTCACAGCCCTGCACGAAGAACATGCCCTGCGCGATTTCAAGGCCTACTACTTCCACAATTGCGTGTATGACAACCTCTACACCGATGCCAGCCTGATCCGCCGCTACGCGGTCCCCACAGCCGATGTCATGCACAAGCTCGACGAACGATGGAAGGTGGTCCTCGTCGGCGACGCGGCCATGCACCCCGGCGAGCTCATGCACGAGTTCGGCAATATCAATCCGCGGCGCGAAAGCCAAACCACCGGGGCCCAGTGGCTCGCGCGTATCAACGACCATTTCCAGCGCTGCATTTGGATCAACCCGGACCCCAAAAAGTATTGGGAAAGCACCCATACCACGCGCGCCATTTCGCAATTGTTTCCCATGTATCACTTATCGGTGGACGGTATTTCCGAAGCCATGTCAGCCTTGATCGGGGCGCGTCCTAGCGCGCCCGGCCCAACGCATTAACGCATCGAAATAGGAGACTTCGCAAGTGGAGGAAAGCATACACCTGGCAATCAATTGGCTAGTGGAAACTGTGGCCCAGTGGGGCTACACCGGCATCTTCCTCATGATGTTTATCGAATCCAGCTTCGTGCCCTTCCCCAGCGAAGTGGCCATGATCCCTGCTGGCTACCTGGCTTCCCAAGAACGCATGAACGCCGGGCTAGCCATACTGGCTGGCGTTGGAGGCAGCTTGGGTGGAGCTCTTTTGAATTACCAATTGGCCCTGCACTTGGGCCTGCCCGTGCTGGAGCGCATTGGGAAATACTTCTTTCTCAAGCCCGAATCCTTCGAATCGGCCGAAGCCTACTTTGAGAACCACGGTGAAGTGACCACTTTTGTCGGGCGACTGATTCCCGGTATTCGCCAACTGATTTCCGTGCCCGCGGGTCTGGCGCGCATGAACCTGCCGCGCTTTTGCCTTTACACGAGCTTGGGCGCTGGGATGTGGAGCACCATCTTGGTGGCCGTGGGTTACGTGGCCGGAGAAAACGAGGAGCTCTGGCGCCCCCTACTCAAAGAAGTCACCCTGGCTGCCCTACTGGCCCTGGTGGCGCTGGTCGTGGTTTACCTCGTGCTGCATCACCGCAAAAAAGCCAAACAGTAAGGCCAGAACACGAGAACTCCCACAATGGCGGCAGTGAGGGCTGCCATCAGCACAGCACCCGCTGCAATGTCCTTGGCTTGCCCGATCAGGGGATGCGGATCCAAGCTCACGGCGTCGGCCAGCACTTCCAGCGCCGTATTAAAGGCCTCCGCACTCCACACCAAGCCCATGGCAAGCACCAGGATGACCCATTCCATGGCAGTTACCTGGAACCCGCACCCAGCCACCACAACCAAGATCGTGGCTATGAAATGGAGTTTTGCATTGCGCTGACTTCTCCATACCAAAGCGACTCCACGGCCCGCATTGGCGAAACTCTTCCCTCGACTGCACCAAAAGCCTTTCCCATCCGCATTCATTGCCGCCTCCTCGGCTCCTCTGGTCTTCGTCAGCCAAAAATTTCCGCAGGGCTGTGACCGTTTCTGACCCACTGCTCCAAGAAAATATCTCCTGTTGATCCAAAGGATTATCTCATTCACAGGAGGAAGCAGCATGGCTATTTTGACGCGTCTCTCAGGACCTGGCTCACAGCCTGGCTCACGCTCTGTTTCAAGATCGGGTTCGGCATTTCAGCTCTCGTCCAGGAAACTCACGCAACTTACACCAAGGGAGATCGAAATCTGGAAGATACGCAATTGTATTCATGGGCCGGAGCAACGCCCTTGGCCCATTGAAAAATCCTGTTTTTCGCCTGAGCCTTCTCTTTTTAAAAGGCACCTTTTTAAAAGTTTCCAGGGCTTGCGTCAGAGGTTTGTTGAGATCCGAAGAGTCATCACCAGCGTATTTTTTCAACTGCTGAGCCACAGCAGGAACCCCAGAAAGCGGCTGTATGCAAAGCACAAACTAGCTGCTGCCGGAGGGGGGTTCCGCCGACCGTCCCTCAGGCCTTGGGCGGCCTGAGGGGGGGTCCAATCCAGCCGAAATACATTGCCCACTAAGAAATTTGAACCAATCGGCTATTCGTTAATCACTGTACTCAGCCTTGCAGGAATACTCTAAAGCAGCCTGATAGGCCTACCGATCCATAGTTAGCAAATCCATGAATAGCGGAATGGAATGGAATGTATTGGCGTCGAAAGTAGGCTCGACCCAGCCCCGCACGGTCCGGAGAGCAGTATGCAGTTTCACCCAGCCAAGCTCGTGCTCATTGCGGCATGTATACTTCTGCCGGCTTGCGCTGCTAAACAGGCACCCTCTGAAGCCAACACCAGCCAGTACCAGATCGAGGCCGAAATGGAGTTTGACCGCCTCTCATGGAAGTTCGAGGGCACCCCTGACATCTTTCTGCTTAATACCTGCTACGATTTGTACGGATTTTTGGAGGAAGGCTACGTCGATTTCGTGGGTGTTCTCGAGTGTTACCACGAGCAAGTTACCGAAGATAATCCTGTTGCCGAAGAGACCGGTCCTCGAGATCTTCGGCCTAAAAGCGAGCGCGAGGCCAACTAGCAGCCCATTCGACCCCATCCTTAAAAGACGTCCATGACGACTAACATTAACATTTGCTACTCAGGCCCCCCTAGGGCCAGAAGCCCTAAAGACTGAACTAGAAGCCACCGATTCTAAGCTTAGGGGAAAACGACTTACTGGGACCGGAGACAGCATTTACATGCAGTTCAAGCTACTTCCTATAGCCCTGGCGGCCAGCCTGCTCAGCCTGACGGCCTGCGCGGGACTCTTTGGCGCAAAGGCACCTCAGCTGACGCCAGAAGAGCAATTGGCCCAGGAAAGCGCGCAGGCTGAATTCGATAGTCTTCAGACCTTGTCCTTTGAAGGCACGGCCGAAAGCGTCATTCTCGCCGCCTGCAATGACTTGTACGGTTTCGAAAAAGGCTATACCAATTACGTTCGAATTTTAGAGTGCTATCACGAGCAAATTAGTGAGCCTGAAGCGCAAAGCACACCTCGGGATCTCTCGCCCAGATCAACGGCCCCGAGAGACATCTCCCCCAAAACACAGTAAGTGCCACGCCAGCCCTCAAGCCATCCCGCCATCGGGACTGCTTTTTCTTCACCTTTCCCCGGGTCAGTCCAAAGAACAGGGCAAGCGAGGGCGCTCAGACTTTCGAAAGCTACTGGAAACAGATAGAGTTTTTCACAGTCAAAGACGAGACACGACCTCTAGGAGCAGGTATGAGAGTGCAAAGTACAAGTTTTGAACACCGGGGAGCCATCCCCACGCGTTGCGCCTTGGGGATGTATGACAAGGCCGATCACATTGCGCTAACCGACAACCGAAACCCACAGCTGAGCTGGACCGATCTTCCTGCCGACACGCAATCCCTCGTCTTGATTTGTCACGACAGCACTTGTCCAACCAGCGGAGACCAGGTCAACCAGGAAGGGGCAACCGTTCCCGCTGATTTACCCCGCACCGATTTTTATCATTGGGTCATGGTGGATATCTCCCCGACGACCTCCAGTATTGCCGAAGGCGAGTTGAGCGATGGGGTGACACCTCACGGCAAGCCCCAAGCCCTGGGTTTCCCTGCCCGCCACGGACTCAATAACTACACCGATTGGTTCGCCGGCGACTCCGAAATGGAAGGCAAGTACTTCGGTTACGATGGCCCCTGCCCCCCTTGGAATGATGAACTCATCCATCATTATCATTTCACCCTGTACGCCTTGGATGTGGATCAATGCCCGATTAAAGGAGATTTTCGCGCTGCCGACGTGCTGGAAGCCATGGAGGGGCATATTCTCGCCCAATCTTCCATTTCAGGCGCATATGCCATCAATCCCAATGCGGTAGACCAGGGATAAAACATGCTGAACCTACTGACTATGGAAAGATTGAGGAACCCATGAGCCCTTTTGTGAAACAAGCCCGGTGCTTTCTCCGCACTGCCCCTTTGCTGATCGCCACAATCATCGTCTTCACCAGCCTGCTGGCACGAGCCGAAGAAGAACCCATCAACCTGGAATGCCTGTTGGCCGGCCAGGCCCCCTCGGAATGGGCCATGCTCGAATTACAAATCGATCACGGCAAGTGGCTCCAAGACAAACGAGTTGGACAACAAGCCGTATTGTGCCAAGCCAATTTAAACGGTGTTGACTTAAGCGGGTTGAACTTCCAAAACGCCAACTTCTCAGGGGCCTCCTTGCTCGGTGCCATTCTGACCAAGACCTCGTTTAAGGAGGCCGACCTTCGCTCAGCCGATCTCCAAGGCGCCGATCTTTCCAACGCCGATCTGAGTGGTGCCGATTTAACCGGTGCAAATCTTTCCAATGCCAAACTCTTATCCACCAACCTGAAAGATGCCGTCTTCTCCAATGTCAATCTCAGTGGTGCGCTTTACCAGCCCCTTTCGACGCCCGCTGCTAGTTACCTGGGCGGACTGCAAGGACTTGATAGCCTGCAATTTGAAGTCAAGGGAGATCAAGCGCAAAGTGCCGGGCTGATTTTATTGCGCGGCCAACTGCGAAAAGCCGGACTGCAAAACCTGGAACGACAGGCGACAAGGAGCATTGAGCGCCACGAGAACCAGCTCCGCTCGCCTCCGCAACGAATCGCTCACACCGCCCTCTTTGACTGGACTTCGGAGTATGGAACCAACTCCAGCTTATGTTTAAGACGGCTGGGCAGCGTGATCTTTCTCTTTGCGCTGATTTATATGATCCCCTTGTCCAAGGCTAGCTGGGGCGGCATTCACGCCACGGCCATTGCCAGCACCAACGAGGCGGAAGCCCCCCTCACACCCCATGGTTTAGCTGTCCTCGGCTATGGCATTCTTTTCAGCCTCAGTTCAGCCGTGGGTTTCGCGGGTGCCCGTCTCAGCCTCGGGCGCTGGATCAGTCGCATCCAGGGTCGGGAAAGCGTCTTCCGTGCGCGTGGAATCACACGTATTTTGAGTGGCGTGCAGACAACCCTCTGCCTCTATCTTCTTTCACTCTGGTTTCTTACCTTATTTGCGCGCCCCTTCGGCTAAAAGCTTCACGCCTGAGCGAGACGGGAGGCCGGCCCGAACGACGCCCGATGATTGGAGTAAAATCGAGCAAGTGATTTACGCAGTAAGGTTCAAGGTCAATTCCAAACTCAGGCTCAGCGGCTGCACGACGCAGCTTGTTGGCATCCTTCTCATGCTTCTGAGTCTGTTCAGCCCAAGCGCTCCGGCGCAGGCGAGCAGCGATTGTCCTTGGAAACAAATGGCCCTCACACCCGCTCAATTGGTGGAGGTCTTGGAAGATCACAAGCGCTGGCTTGTAAACTCAAACGATGGCTGGCCCGCAAATCTCTGTGAAACCAACCTGCGCCTGGCCGACATTCAAGGCGCCGATCTCAGACAAGCGAATTTGCGAGGCGCCAACTTAGAGGCTGTCGAAATCACCGGGATCAATCTGAGCGGGGCCGACCTTCAGGAGGCCAATTTACAAGATGCCTCTTTCGATTCATCCAATTTTAAAAATGCCAATTTAGGTGGGGCCAACCTGAAACGAATTTCTGTCACGGATTCCGACTTGCGCTTTGCCAGCTTCACGGGAAGCGACCTCAGCCAATGCGCGCTGGCCGGGAACCGCATTGACAACGCACAACTTGAAAGCGCCAACCTTTTCCAATGTGATATACGCAAGTCCATCTTAAACAAAGCCCTGCTCGCCAACGCAAACCTACATCAGGCCCAATTAGAAGGTGCCAAACTTCAGCAAGCAGATCTTCGCTCAGCCAACCTTCAACAAGCCAACCTCACCAACACAGACCTCAGCCAGAGCAATCTAACCGGGGCGAATCTCAGCCAAGCCACTTTGCGGGGAACCCAACTTGAGGGAGCCGCGTTAAGCGAGGCAAACTTGAGCGAGACGCTCTACCTCGCCCTGGGACTTCCAGATCCCAACGCCATTGCAGGCCTACGCGGCCTGCCAAGCCTGCGCTTGGTTCCCTCCGCCGCTGAAGACCTATACACCCGAAAAGAAATCCTGGACAGCATCACAAAGCCCAGTGCAGGCATTCAGCGACTGCGCCAGGCCCTCCGAAGCGCGGGTGAAACCAAACTTGAAAAGGAAGTGAGCTATCTCATTGCCAGAAACAGCAACTCCTTCCGACCTCTTCCAACACGCATCATGGGTATCCTACTTTTCCAATGGACCTCTGACTACGGGACCCACCCACAGCGACCCTTGCGGCGGTTATTGGAAGTCTACTTGGGCTTTGCGCTTCTGTACCTGATTCCCCTGGCAGGGTTCGGTCGCAGCGGAATCAACCGACTTTGGAAAGGCCCCGGCCCCATGGACCGGCTCGAACGCGGAACTCTTCGCTGGCGCAAACAACGCCTCCAGACCCGCAGCCTCACCCTCCCGGCTTACGCTCTCTTGTTTAGCCTGGCATCGATTTTCTGGATAGGTGGAAGAGGCCTCCCTTTGTTCGGCCTGACCGAATTGCTCGGGAAACGGCAATTCACCCTGCGTTCCACAGGATGGGTCACGCTCGCAACGGGATTACAGTGCGTGCTGAGCCTCTACTTGATTGCCAGCTGGGCCTGGTTGAACCTCGGGCCCTTATTCCGCAGCCTCAGCCTCTAAGTAGCCCCGGAAGCCCGAGCCAGGTCTAATGGCCTTGCCCGATAGAGCGCAAGCTGATTTCCTTGCGCACCCTTCCGATGGATATCGGACTCGTAGCCACCTTGTCATCTTCGCGGTAAGGCGTTCCGTGCGTATCCCAGTATTCGATTCGATTACCGGTACCGGTTTGCACATTGAGGATCACATCGCCAACGTTGCGCAAGTCTCGCGGCTCCGGCACGTCAGCCCAGCCGTAATAGTAATCGGGATCGTCGTCACTCCAGCGACCGGCGTGATACAGAATCTTCCACAGGGTTTTCTTCTGATCATAGGCGAAGGAATAAAGGGCCTTGGCGGAATCCATATCGACATAGATATCTTTGTGGTGATAGGGATGATCTGGATTTTTCGCGACGAAGCGCACCTTGAAGGCGTGGCGCATCTCCCAGGTGTCGTTGGCAAACGAAAGGCCGCGCGGGCCGAAATTTTGATCTTTCACGTAGGGGTAACCGCGCACACTACTATTGGCCGGAGCTAAAATGTCGACCTTGCCCATACACTTCCACGTGTATTGCGGAACAATACCTCCAAAACTGGCGATATCATCCAAAGTGAAATCCGTGCCCGAAACGGCATCCGTTCGCTGTGCTGTAGAGATGCGGCGCACCCGGCGCAACTGTGGGATATACACGTAAGTATCATCATTGGTGGCTTCCGCCAGAGGGCCGTCACTGTTCTTGTAACGGTAGGTCATGAGAGCGATCCCGCGTGAATCAAAAGGAGCCGTCACATCAATTTTAAAGGCGTACTTGCGCCCCTCACCCGGCAAAAGATCGCCACCCTGACTCGCAAAAGCGGGCTCACTGCGATGAGAAAGATGAATGATTTTTGAAGTTCCCTCGTAATACAGCGGCAAACGTTCACCGCGATCCCAATAGCTGTACATGTACTCGGTATTCGTCCCATCGCCTTCCCATTGGTAGTCGAAGTTCCACATGATCTTCGTCCCAGCAAGGGGGTCACCCGCACAATCGATACTCTTCATATCGAAGGGAGCGCCGCTGACGTATCCATTCAAGCTACCATCGGGGCCTAGCTTGGCCTTTCCCATGTTCTTGCTCGTTGCATTCTTGTAGACCTGAGAGGGGCTGTAGTCTCGGAAACTGGGCCCCACCTTAAGCTGCATCCCATCGTAGAAAACAAAATCTCGATACTCCCAGATCTCTTCAGGCAGGTAATTCTTGATCCGCCCGATGTCAGCATAACTGATCACATCCCCTTCTTTGAATCCAAGGCCGGCACCCGCATCACCACTCGGTTTTGCCGCCATGGCTTGAGTACTCGATTCCTTCGCCTTGGCCGGTTCCTTCTTTGCGACGGTCTTGCTCGGCGCAGGAGTAGGTGCAGGTGTAGGTGCAGGAACAGGAGACGGCTTATCGGTTAAAAGAGGAGTCGGCTTTTTTGCTGGCACAGGCTTGGGAGCGGGGTCGACTTTCTCGACCTTGGCGGGGGCAGGCTTGGCGGGCTCAGTTTTCGCAACCTCGGCTTTCGTGGGTGCTGGTTTCTTCGCTACGGGCTCTTCCACTTTCTTCTTTGTCGGCTTCTCGGCAGGGACGATGGCGACCTTCGGTGTTTCCTTCGATTTTGAGAGCTCTAGTTTACCTGCGTAATACGCGACTTTTTGCTGGTAGATCTCTTCGTCGGGATGAAGCTCCGACAGCTCCTTGTACACACGCAGGTTTCCATATAAATCAGATATAGGCAGCCGACGCGCTTCTGAGTGCAAGTAGACCTCGCGCTCAAGCTCTTCCACTCGCTTATTTTCATTCTTGAGCGCTTTCACCTCATTGCGAAGTGCCTGTACTTCCTGATCCAGATCCTTGGACCGTTGTTGCGAAGCCAGCACCTCACGCTCCATGCGAACCATTTGAGATTGAGAGGCGCATCCCACGGAAAACAATATGAGAAAAGCACTCGGAAGAAGCAGCCGATACATGAAAATTCCCCTTTTAACCAACCATCGATTGAGCCGGCCTCGCTCAACAATTTTCGGCGTAACCCATCGAGAACCTAACGGTTTTCTATAGAATTAGGAGCTACCAGGGCGAAACTAGAGGAACAAGCTCGTTCTGCCTTGTCGAGTCGGGCCCATCGCGGTGATTTTGTGGGGGCTGGGGGGGGATAACGCCATGTAAGAAGCAGTGGCTGCCCTCCTCGCCGGAAAGGCAGCCACCTGATCACAGGGACGCGTTAGAACCGAAAAAAGTGGGCTAGGCCGTCACCAAGCCCACGCGGATGGCAAAGCGCACCAAGCCGGAAACCTTGTGGATTTCAAGTTTGTCCATCAGGTTCGCGCGATGAGACTCGATGGTTTTCAGAGAGACACCGAGATCGCGAGCGATTTCCTTGGAAGACAAGCCCTCCGCAATCAAGGTCAAGACCTGTCGCTCTCGTTCGCTCAACACCGAAACGGCGGAACTTGGCCGATCAGCAGGATGCGCCAAAGCATCGACCACCTGCTGTGTAATTGAGGGCGACAGATACGAATCGCCTGCGCGGATCGCATCAATGGCTTGCACCAACTCTTCGCTAGCCGAGTCCTTTAGCAAATAGCCTGAGGCACCCGCGCGCAGGACTTCTTCCACGTAACCCGGACTCTCGTGCATGGACAAAACGAGGATTTTAGCGCGTGAACCACTCTCGGTAATTCGCCGCGTCGCGTCGATCCCCGAAAGCTTTGGCATCGAGATATCCATCACAACAACATCTGGAAGCTCTTGCCCGACGACGTGCAGCACTTCTTCCCCATCACTGGCTTCGCCAACCACATGGATGTCATTCCGGTTGTCGAGCAGCATACGGAGCCCCTCTCGAACAATCCGATGGTCATCTGCCAATACGATTCGTGTCTCCATTTTTATCTCTCCCCTTCCAACACACCCGTTTAATCAGTCAATCGATGAATCCATTCGAATTGTCCTGAGGGTTCCACTCTGAACGAAATGAGCAAAAACAACTATTAGGTTTAATCAGTAGTTTCTTAACTAAGTCACCTTTCAACAGGCTGATTAAAACTCTGAACAAGTTGATTAAAGCCAACACGCCTCAGGTAAACCCTTCATTAACAGCGTTAACCAAACTACGGGATCGAAACGCAACGATGCCGTCCAAGCTCTATTTTACCAAAGGAAAATCCAGACAGGGAAACATCTTTGTTTCAACCTATACAAAACACCCTAGTTCCTGCACCAGGTAGCAACAATAGTTACCTCTAGCGCCAAAACCAGGTTTTTCAGCCTACCGTACCCTCTACTCCGCCCCATCAAGAATGCTCTTAAAGCCCGATGGATCATGACGACCGAAGCAAATGGTTTCCAGGGTGGCCACTCCCACCTGATCGCCCAGGCGGACTTTGCAGATCTGGTGGTTGTGAATGTGCTTGTAATCCAACATGTCGAGATCATCTAGATTCCAGGACTCGGAGGCAAAGACCTCCTCTCCCTTCCAATGCGCGTGACCCCATTCGGGATGCTGATAACCGATGCCTAGCATCTGCAATCGAATCATGGGCTCCAAGCTGTATTCAAATTTTTCGCCGTCGCTGGTCACCAGTTCAAAATCAGCTCTCTCTGCGAGGCGTGTACCTTTCTTCCAGTGAATCTTATGTTTCAGGCTCTCCATTTCGCGATGTCCGGGGTCTTCACCACGGGGAATTTCATCTTGCGTTTTGTATACCGGAACCTTTGCACCACTTAACTGTGTCGGATTTCCATCACGGTCCTCAAAGCTGTGAAAGTGCGTGCTGTAACCATCAAAAAAGACCGGCGCCCAAACCCAGTACACACCGGGCTCCGTTGTCATCACCCCCGGTGCACCCGCCTCGGGTTCGCCGACAGGCCGAACGCCCCAACTCTTATCGCGGATCCCCAGCGTTTCGCTCAATACCACTTCTTTTCGGTCACCATTGACGCTAAAGAAGCCTTCCCAATTTCCCATCTGCGTAAAGCGAGTGGTATCCATGATCAAGCGCAACTCATCGTGCATGACATTTTTCGGCTCTTGAGCAGGAGCAGAACTCGCTCGGAACGTCAAATCACATTCGATGCCCGTGTCATTGGGTTTGATACAAACACGGATCGCACGCATGGGATGAAGCACCTCAATGAACAAAGGACCGATGTTCATGTCCATTCGTTCCGTGGGAGCGCGACGCGAAGAATGGAATGAGTGCTGACGACCCTTTGTCGAAACGCTGAAATGGCCGTCCATCACTTTGCGATTGGGATACAAACCGAACCCGATTTCAAAGAGAAATTCGCCTTCAGCATCGAATCCATTAAACCAGTAGCGATCATAATAATTGCGATCGCTCGTGATGGGTTGGTTCACGGGTTTTGTGGTTTGGTGGATCATGTAATCGTCGAAATCTGAAATCATCTGCCTGCTCCTTGTGTGGATCCATTTTGCCCAACCTGGCGCTCTATCCTAGTCCGCCGCACACCCCTATGTCGATTCATGTTGAGCACAGCGATACCTTCCGACTTAAACCACTGCTATCATTAACGTTTTTGGATCAGTGGGCGAGACTTCCCTTCGAGCTTTCACCTTTTCCCCAAACGCTAAAGGCTGAGGTAGATTACCTATCTCCGACTGAAACCATTTTGCAGGCAAAAACAAGCATGACTTCACGCAATTCCGCCAAAGGGCAACGCAAAGAACCCGCTCAAGAGCGTTCGAAGAACCTGGTTTCTTTCATTGTCGAAGCTGGCCTTCGCCTCTTGGAAAAAGAAGGACCCGAGGCCCTTACCACGACCCGCGTGGCCGAGGTGGCAGGAGTGAGCGTGGGTTCAGTCTACCAGTACTTTTCCGATCGAGATGCTGTGGTGGATGCGGTGTATCGACACAAGCTTGAACTAGAGTGGCACCGGGCCCATGAATGGGGCGACATCGCAGATTTGCCGCTGCCTGAAGTCATCGAAATCATCGTGGACAAGGCTGTGGAACGACATCGAGAATTCCTCAAGCTGCACAAGGAATTCTACCGCGATCGCGTTCATGAGTTTTCGCTGGACAACTTCGGACTTCAATCGGAGTTTGAATCCGTTGCGTGGTTCCAAGAAATATTACAGAAGCAAATGGAAGAAAAAGACGCCCCTCAAGCAGCACATCGATCCTATCTGATTTTACACGGTCTTTCGGCCGTGCTTCACGCCACCATCAAGGAACGCCCTGAATACATCTTTGACGATGCCTTTGTGGCTGAGTTAAAGGACTTCGTCACGGCATCCTTGAGAAACCATCTTGCAGTTTCTCAAACCAACCAAGACCCACAAGAAAAGTAAAATTTATGACAAATAATATTGATGTTGTTTTCTATGATTTTGGAGGCGTCTTTACCGCTGCCCCCTTCCCCGAAATGGAACGCTTCGGGGAAGAACTGGGAGCAGCGCCCGGGCAAATCGCAAACATCATGTTCGGCCCCTATTCCGAGGACACCGATCACCCCTGGCACCAGTTGGAGCGCGGCGAGATACCCTTCACGCAAGCACGAGAGGCCATCATGCAACTCGCCTCGGAAGAGGGTTTTGAATTTGACCCCCTCCAAGTCTTAATGCGGGTGGGAACGGATCGCGAGAGCCGCGAACTCCTGATCCAACAAGTCCGCAATATACGCACCCAGGGAACCCCCACCGCCTTGATCACCAATAACATCCATGAGTTCCGCGAGGCCTGGCGGTCGCTCCTGCCCGTCGATGAACTCTTCGTCGATGTCATCGACTCCAGCGAAGTGGGAATGCGCAAACCCGACCCTGAAATCTTCCGCCTGGCCCTCAAGAGACTTGGCGGCATCGCTCCGGAACGCAGCCTGTTCCTCGACGATTACCCCGGGAATATCGACGCCGCCCGATCTATCGGAATGCAGGGCATTCTCGTCGGAGAAGACGAAAGCCAGACCGTGCACGCCGTCAACGAATTCATGGGACTGCAGCCGCAACCCAACAGCGATTAGCTCCTCCCGCGGGAGCTGCGACAATCTGTCGACTTCGTCGGCGACGCGCTACCCGCTCTAAACAGGCCAAGGCGTCGCAGTAAGTGATTGCGGCGGGCCCCAAGGCTCTTTTAGCCCTACTCTCTATAGTGTGGCGGATAAAACCAGGGGGCCGTGGACCAGGGAGACGGTGAAAGGAGGCGGCGAAATGAAGCCCAAGGACAACCTTCACGCGATCTTCAATACCCTTAGCATACCTGTATTAATGATTGACCGGGACTATATAGTCATCGAGGCCAATAGTGCAGCGACCAGCCACTTGGAGCTGACGCCTGGGGAAGTTGTTGGCAAGCCGTGTTTCAGCACTACACATGGTCGAGAGACCCCATGCTGGCAAACGAAGCAGCACAACTGCCCTGTAAAAGAGGCCTTCGACACAGGAAAACGAGCGCACGCCATACACCAACACCATATCCACGGCAAAGTCATTGTTGAGGAACTCATCGCCACCCCCCTCGACGAAGGCACGGGGCAATTCAATTATGTTGTCGAGGAGTTTCGAGACGTTACGAAGTTGCTAGAACTCAAAGAAGGCTTTCTTCCAATTTGCTCCTCTTGCAAGCAAATTCGAGACAAGTCCGGGGGTTGGCACCAGATTGAAGCCTACTTCCGTGACCACACGGGAGCCGACTTTTCCCATACGTTTTGCCCTGAGTGTTACTCCCGTTTTGCCGAGGACGAGTTGGAGGAGGAGTAAGAGTTTATTCTTGCTATGAAACAGACCATCCCTTCCACGAGACGATGTAGTCAACACACCTGAGATCGCAATCCACATTGGCGATCATAACTTTGCACTCCGTCTCTTCACGACGTAACACACCCATGAGAATTGCGGCAAACGACTGGAGGTACTCCTCGGAATAAAAGACATCCCCGTTCACGTTCGTCAATCGAATCTTCATCTCCGATTCACCCACGGCCTCCACCTGAACGCTGCAAACATCGCGACAGAGGAGATCCCAACCCAATTGCAGTACAAAAAAGGTCTCCGTCAGAGTCACCCCTTTCGGGATCAACCTCTCCAAGAAAGCGGTGCCCAGAAATTTCTGTACACAGCAAGCCACGGAGTCCAGCGCCTGCTCCGGCCCGAGAACATTCCAGATGGCTTCGAGCACTCTCTTGTTATCGACGACAGAAACCCACGATAGAGAATTTCCATCTTCTATGATGCGCTCCACCTCACTGGGTATCTGCGCGTGCACATCCCGCTGCAAACCGAAGGAGTAACGATCCAGGTATTCCATTAAATGGTAGACAGCCGCCGCGCGAATCGCTGGCTCCCGGCGGGCAGGTTCGATGGAAAGTTCTCCGGTTCCTGCTTCAAGCGTCATATCCATACCCTCGTCCATCCCCTCGCTAAAACCGCTGTTCCGCCCTCAGCCCGGCGCTTTGGGACCCGCAAAGGCCATCAGGCAACTCTCTATCGAAGTTCCTTTGCATGCTTATGTATAGGTTGGGATGCTTTCGTGAGGATGTGCGCAACATGAACTTTCATTAATTCAACGGAAAACAAGGGGAAAGCACTACGCGCTAGAAATAGGAGACCAAAGTGGTAATTTATTAACCAGACAGAGCGGGCAAACGGGAGCGAAACAGAGATGAAGATTCTGATCATCGAAGACGACCGGGTAGCATCGGATTATCTAGCCAAAGCCCTCAGTGAGAAGGGTCACGTGACGGACCAGGTTGCAGATGGCATGGAAGGCCTCATGCACGCTAATTCTGAGCCCTACGATGTCTTGATCATCGACCGCATGTTGCCCTCCCTCGACGGACTCTCCATCATTGAAACTCTTCGCAAGGCCGGCAAGGATACGCCCGTTATGATCGTCAGCGCCTTGGGCGACGTAAACGAACGAGTGCGTGGACTGCGCTCGGGCGGAGACGATTACCTGGTTAAACCCTACGCCTTTGCCGAACTATTGGCACGACTCGACATCATGGTCAATCGTCGCGGCATCCCCGGGACTGAAACGACGCTCACGGTGCTCGATTTGGAGATGGACCTACTCACGCGTGAAGTAAAACGCGCTGACCAAAAGATCGAACTCCAACCGCGCGAGTTTCTCTTATTGGAATATCTCATGCGTCATTCGGGACAAGTGGTCACGCGCACCATGCTTCTGGAATCGGTCTGGGATTATCATTTCGACCCCCAAACCAATGTCATCGATGTACATATCAGCCGGCTGCGCAGCAAGGTCGACAAGGACTTCGAAAAGCCGCTGATACAAACCATACGCGGAGCGGGCTATAGTTTGCGCGAAGCAAGCTAGTCGTACACAGAGAGGGTACATCGACTTGAACAGGCCGCACCAAGCGAGCAGATTCGACCTGCGAAGCATCTTGACCATCAGCACCCTTTCGCTCTTTAGTATCGGGCTCGTGTTGGGAGCCGTCTACTGGGTCGCCGTGGGTAAAGTGCGCGGTGAAATCGACTCGGTCCTCGATCGTGAAATTTCTGAGCTGCGCGAAAGTTATCAACAAGGGGGCCACGACCGGCTGGCTGAGGACTTGATGGTTCACCTTGGTAACGCCAGCAGCGACCGCGATTATTACCTGCTCGAGGGAGTTGCCAAGCTATTTAACAAAGCGGACAAAGAAGCCGCATCGCAAATGGCCCGAGAGATGAAGGACTTTGGCAAGCTGGTGACGAAAGAAGGCGAGGCGGTTGGCGAGGCGGTTGGCTTGCAGGCGGTCGAAGGCATTGAGCAAATTTCCGAGCTGATCACCAAAGGGAACATGGCCAAGTGGCCCGATGGACTCGAAACAGACGACCGCGTCCACACCATTACGATCTCAGTCAGCGAACATGAAAATCACTCGCGCGAGCGTTTTCTGCGGGCTCACGCCATCGCCTTGCCCACCGGAGTGCGATTAATGGTCGCGCGCGATATCACCGGACTGATCTACGCCCGCAATCGCATGCGCAAAGCCCTCGCCGCCACCGGGGTGCTATCGCTGGCTTTGGCATTCAGTATGGGCTTCCTCCTCAACCGGAGTCTGCTCTCCCGGGTACGACGCATGAACCAAACCATTCTCCATGTGCTGGCCGGAAAGCCGGGAGAACGCGTACCGCAGTCCCTTCAGCAAGACGACTTCGAAGAGCTCATCGTTCACTTCAATGAAATGCTCGACGAGAAAGATCGCCTGGTGACGCAGATTCGCGGGATCACCGACGACATCGCTCACGATCTGCGCACTCCCCTGGCCCGGATGCGTCGCTACATTGAATCCGCCCTCTCGCATTCCATGAACGAGGCGGAGCGAAACGAAGCCCTACAAAAAATGCTTGAAGAAACCGATTTCATTCTCGAAACCTTCAATGCCCTACTCTTCATTGCACAAGTCGAAAGTGGAACCCTACGTGACTCCATGGAAGAGCTCGTCTTATCCGAAATCGTAGAAGGCGCTGTCGAGCTCTACGAACCCGTAGCCGAAGAGACGGGCATCTCCTTCGTACTCGCCCTGGATCCCCAGGCCAGAATCATGGGCAGCCGGCATCTACTCGCGCAGGCCATCTCCAACTTGTTGGACAACGCCATCAAGTACTCTCCTGGAGCTGGAAAAATCGAAGTGGGAACCCATGCCACGCCTTCAAGCATCCTCCTGCGCATTCGCGATTTTGGCTTCGGCATTCCTGAAGCTGAACGCGAAAGAGTGTTACAGCGCTTCGTCCGCTTGGACGCTGCGCGACAATTGCCGGGTACGGGATTGGGACTCAGTTTCGTTTCCGCCGTAGCAAAACTGCACGGTGCCCAGCTCGTTCTGGACGATGCTCATCCGGGGTTGGAAATTACAATCCACTTCAGCAAAATCGATTAAATCAGACAGAGGCCGATAAAAAGTCGACAAAAAAAGCCGCCCTCTCGGAGCTACTTGCTTCGAGAGGGCGGTGCTTGCTCTGGCTATCGAACCCCATATAACCTCCAGAGCAAGCCTTTGTTTTAGGGACACTTGGTTATACGGGGCCAGGGTCGAATTCAGTGGATTTGTTCAGGTTCGTAGCGCGTCAACACGCGAAAAAGTTCACCCAGACCGGCTTTACTTCCCTTGAAGTTTCCTTCGCCACGATCAAAGTAGATCAGCCCCAACCCCATGAGTTCCGCGATCTCACACACCTGATTCGGAGTGAGGGAAATGCGCTGATCCCTCTCCAGTTCATATAGATCTTCCGGTGTCATAGGCGCCTCCTGGGGTCAAAACGGTTGGAGAAAGCTCTGTATCGGATTGTTGAGACCTATAATCGCAGAGCTGCCCTTACGAGGGTTTTTCCGAAAGATGAAGATTTGTTCATGCTCGGCACGCCCTCGCGCTGAGAGAATCGCTGAAGGTTCACCTCAGGGCTGAAAACTGGAGAAGACGAGCGTCGTCACGAACAGGCAGTTGTGACTGAAGAGATCTCGAAGCCAACCGATCTGGTTCGAGACAAAAACATCGCTGGAGGGTGTGCTTAAAGCATGCGTCCGAGTTTTCTCAAATGCAGGGACTGGGTACCGAAGCGAAGCTCAAAAGCCTTGGCCATTCGGTAGTAGAAATGGAGATCAAAATCCATGGTGATGCCGACCCCTGCGTGAAGATGTTGCGCGCTGAAAGCGATCCGCTGACAGGCCTTACTTGCAAAATACTTGGCCACGGAGACCTCCCGGTCTGCTTCCATTCCCTCGCCCAGGCACCAGATGGCCTTATACGCCGCCAGTCGCGCTCCGTTCGCGTCAATGTACATGTCGGCTGCCCGATGCTGAGCCGCTTGAAAACTCCCGATGGGCCGACCAAACTGATGACGCACCTTGAGGTACTCTGCCGTCATCTCCAACTCTTTCTGCGCGCCTCCCACCATGGACGCACATTGCAAAGCCGTCGCGGTCTTCTGAAGCCTCTCGATCAACTCATGGGCCTCGCCCTCTTCGCCCAACACAGACTCCACAGGAACGCTGACCGCGTCGAATTCAATGTCATACTGTTTCCCGGTCATGCTCTTCATGGGGGAACATTGAATACCACTCGTCTCACGATCCACGAGGAAGAGCGTGAGCCCGTTTTTGTCACCCGGGTTTCCGCTCGTTCTCGCGGCCACGATAAGCTGATCTGCCACCGTTGCGTAGTGAACGAAGCGCTTCACGCCGCTGAGAACATACGCATCGCCCTTTCGTTCCGCTCGAGCGGCGATCCTGCTGGGATCGTAATTGACCTCCGGCTCTTCGATGGCCAGCGCCAACACGAGTTCCCCAGCCGCAATGCGAGGAAGATAAGTCTGCTTCTGCTCCTCGTTGCCTGCCTCCAAGAAACCGAAGGTCGCCGTAACGGTCTCAAGGAATGGGCTCGGCATGGCGGCACGCCCCATCTCTTCGAAGAGAACAGCCAGTTCCATCAGGCTGCTCTCCAAGCCATCGTAATCTGAAGGCACGACCACGGCCATCCAACCCAACTCCGCCATCCCCTGCCAGAGTTCGGAGGAAAAACCCGTTTCGCTCGCCTCGAGTTCTCTGATCACCGACTTGTCACAGTGGGCCTCAAAAAACTGACGCGCTGATCGTTTAAAAAGTTCTTGTCCATCGTCGAACGAAAAATCCATTTCCCTTACCCTTCCTTTGATTGCCTTCTCTCAATGAGCACTCAATGCCTTAGCGGGATTTCGGCAAGCCCAATCCCACCATGCCAATGATGTCCCGCTGAATCTCATTGGTTCCCCCACCAAAGGTGAAGAACAGGTCGTCGCGATAGTAATGTTCTACCCGTCCGCCATCCGGGGCCAGTTCGTCACCGCGCTGCAACTGCCCGTACAGTCCCATGATCTCCAGCAAGACGCTGTTGATGCGGATCATCAACTCGGTTCCAAACACCTTCACGGCCGAGGACTCAGCCCACACCATCTTGCCCTTACTCATGTGGTCCACCACCTGGTAATTGAGAAGTTTGAGCACATCGGTTTCCGCCAACAGTTCCGCCAGCCTCTCGCGGACGCCGGGGTGATCGATCACGAGGCTCCCATCAATGGTCGTCTTCTTTGCCCAGTCAATGGCTCCTTGAATGCGAGAGGTCATGGGTGTCGTTGGCACCAGTGCAGCCCGCTCGTGCTCAAGTTGTGCGGTGATCAACTGCCAGCCTTTGTTCTCCTCTCCAACAAGACAGCTCTGGGGAACCCTCACATCCTTCAGGTAGACCGCATTTACGCGATGACCACCCATGGTGTAGATAGGATCGATGGAGATACCAGGCGTGTCGATGTCGACAAAGAGAAGCGAGATCCCCTTGTGCTTTTTCGAATGATCCGGATCGGTTCTCACCGCAAGCCAGAGCCGATCTGCCAGGTGCGCGATACTGGTGAAAACTTTATTCCCGTTGATGATGTAGTCATCGCCATCTTTGACCGCTGTTGTTTTCAAGGAGGCCAGATCCGTCCCTGCGTCTGGTTCCGTGTAACCGATGGCCACCTCGAGATCGCCTTTCAAGATCCTTGGCAGGAACTCATTTTTGTGTGCCTCCGAACCGAACTTCATCAGTGTCGGTCCGACGGAATGAAGCGTCAGAACGGGAAAGGGAGCACGTCTGGCCCAGATGGTTTCATAGAAAATCTGCTGTTCAATCAGGGAGCGCCCTTGTCCGCCATACTCCGTTGGCCAGCCAATTCCCAGCCAACCGTCCTCACCCATCTTACGAATGAAAGCCTTGGACAAGGGCCCGCCATACTCACCCCTGCCGAAGACACCTGGATCCGTGTCCTTGTTCATATTCATAAAGGTGTCCGACTCGGCTTTAAGCTCAGGGGTCAAGTGTTCGTCCAGGTACTCATTAAATTCTCGTCCGAACTGTTCTTGCTCAGGTGTGAGTGCAAAATCCATTCTTATTTCTCCGTGCTACTGAGGGTTGGCGACATCATCTCTTGAGAATCCCATAGAGCATGATGTCCTTCGCATCGTCGTATAACTCTTCCAATGTCTTGTCTGGCTGTTCCTTTGATAAATAGCCGTGGTAGTCCTGCAATCCGAGAAGCATGATGGTCATGAGCGTCGAGTTGAACTCTCGAAAAAAATCGTGTCGGACGCCTTTTTCCAATCCTCTTTTCAAAAGGTCGATCTTCAAGTGAAGGGCTTCGTCCAAGCTCTCGGCAAACTCCTCCGGATCGTTCATCGCCGCCGTGCGAAGCACCCGAACCATATCAACCCATAGGGGGTTCACATCGAAGTAGGCCCGCGCACGCTTGTCGATGACACTGAGTATGTCCGCTTCATCTTTGACGTCAGCGAGTTCGTCGGCCTCACCTTTCTGCATCTCACCAAAGATGATGGGTCGGATGCACGCGAGAAGCAGTTCCTTCTTGTTCTTGAAGTTGCTGTAGAAGGTGCTGCGGCCGATCTGAGCGGCCCCCACAATATCTGCAATCGTTGTCTTTTCAAAACCCTTCTCTCTGAACACAGCGATGGCCGAGCTGATGATTTCATCCCTGACCCCTGCCCCGCTCTCTGCCATGTCGCTTTCGTCGATGAGGCCAATAATCTCTTTAACCTTGCCAAGCGAAACGTTCCCTTCCGCTTGGATCTTCTTGATCAACTTTAGCCGGTTCAGGTGTCTGGCGTCGTAATAGGCCCGCGTGCCCCGCGTCTTCTTGGGACGTGCCATGAGATTCTCGCGGATATAAAACTTGATCGTGGACAAGGGAGTCTCAGAGAGGCTCGCGAGTTCTGAAACCGTCATATTACCGCTCGTTGTTTCCACTCAGCGTTCCTCTATCGATTATCTATGCGAGATGCGACTCTAACAGAACTATCCATTATGCTACTTTTCACTATCTGATATTATAATCTACTACGAAATCCCGAGAGGTCTTCCAGAGAGCAGCCCGCAGAACATGGACAAAAAGCAGGCCAGTGTCAATATTTCATACTGTATTTTTAGCATATATCGATGTGCATCCCTATGGAGTCCCTTGACACCGAAATCGCCCTTGGCTACGTATCCGTTGGATTTCCCAGTCCAAAAAGCAAGACTCTTCAGTCCGCAGAGTCCGGTTTGCCGGAAACACGGCTCAGTTGACGCATTGACCGGGAAGAATCATCATGCGTCTTCCAACGAGTCACAGCCCACCCGTGCGAAGTGAGGTGCGATGAACATCATTGTCTGTATCAAGCAGGTCACGGACCCCGACATCCCGGCGTCCGACTACGCAGTAGACACAGCGGCCAAGCGAATCAACCTGCCCGACGACGCGCCTCTCGTCATCAATCCATACGATGAGAATGCCCTGGAGGCCGCGCTTCAACTCAAGGATCAAACGGGTGGAAAAATCACCGTCGTCAGTCTGGCGACTCGCCCTGCCAAAAGAGTGCTGCGTGACCTCAAGCAGGCACTGGCCATGGGCGCCGATGAAGCCATCTTACTCGAAGATCCGGCCTTCGAAGGCGGCGACAGCCACTCGACGGCTTACGCCCTCGCCAAGGCCATCCAGAAGCTCGGTGAGTTCGATCTCGTGCTCTGCGGATTGCAGGCGGCGGACTGGGATGCCGGTCAAGTGGGTTTGGGAATCGCGGAAAACCTCGGCCTGCCCTCCGCCACTTACGTGACCCATATTGAAGCAGGCGACGGCCATGTGCGAATGATTCGCATGATTGAAAACGGGCATGAAGTCCTCGAACTTCCCACTCCCTGTGTTCTAAGTATTGCCAACGACAAGAACCTGGCACCGCGGATCGCACGACTGGCCGGCATCATCAAGGCAAAGAAGCGGGAGCTACCCGTCTGGTCAGCAGCAGCGCTGGAAGCCGATCCCTCGCGGATCGGTACCGCCGGCGCCAGGACGACGCTCCACAAGCTTGCTCTCCCAGACATCACAGGGTCCTGTGAATTCATAAAGGGCGAAAGCCCTGCCGAGTCTGCCGCCCTACTCGTGGATCGTCTGCACACTGAAAAGATCATCTGAGAAAGAGGATGCCAATGATGGACAATAAGGCAGACCCCAAAGGCATATTGGCCGTCGGAGAGATTACTGCGGGAACGCTTTCCCCCATTAGCTTGGAACTGCTCGGCATGGGCCAAAAGCTCGCGCAAGCTCGTGGAGAGGAACTGTCCGTCGTGCTCATCGACAGGCAAGCCGAAAACTGCGCGCAGGAAGCCATCGCCCACGGCGCCGACCGCGTCTACCTGATCACCGATGCACCGGCCGACCAATACGAAGGTGCTTCTTGCACTGCGATACTAGAAAACCTATGCACGCAGACAATCAAGCCCGCAGTCGTGCTTTTTGGACAAACCGTCACGGGGAGAGACCTGGCCCCCCGTCTCGCGTTCCGTTTGAAAGCCGGCCTCGTCACCGATTGTCTCCATCTCGATATTGACCCGGATTCAAGGAACCTGATCGCAACCAAACCCGTCTCCGGCGGCAACGTCCTGGCCACGTACTCCCTACAGGAGGGGGTCCCGCAAATGGCCTCCCTTCGGCACCGCGCCTTCGATGCGCCGGAACCCGACGCCCATCGTCAAGGGGAAGTCCTGCCCTTGCCTGCGGGCGTCGATGCCTCCGCTGTCCAAGCCAAGCTCATGGAAAAAGTTCTCGAAGAAACATCCGAGGGCCCGACTCTCGAAACGGCAGAGATCGTCGTCTCCGGTGGCCGCGGGCTCGATGATCTTGAGGAATTCGACAAGTACATCACCAAGGGACTGGCCGAGGTGCTGGGAGCTGCGGTCGGTGCTACGCGGGGTGCCGTCGATGGTGGGCTTCAACCCGAGCAACACCAGATCGGACTGACCGGAAAAATTGTCGGTCCGAAGCTCTACATTGCCGTTGGTGTTTCAGGCGCCATACAGCATATGGCGGGCTGCTCCGGAGCCAAGAACATCGTGGCCATCAACATCGATGAGAATGCCCAGATCTTTCGCTTCGCCAAGTTCGGCATCGTAGGCAGCTACAAGGAAGTCTTGCCCACGCTGATCGAGAAACTGAAAGAACTGGAACTTTCCTAAGGAAAACTTCTCAATAGGCGGAGTCGCCCGTGTCCAACACAGTCATCGCAGAGGGGCTCAGTTTTCCAGAAGGCCCCGCCTTCGATGGCGACGGCAACCTCTACATCGTCGAAATTCAAGCAGGCCGGATCTCCAAAATCAGCCCCGACGGTGAGACATCTATCTTCTCCGAGAATGGTGGTGGGCCCAATGGTTCCAATTTCGGTCCTGATGGACAGCTTTACGTCTGCAACTGCGGTGGTTTCCCAGGTCCCGACCGACAGGCTGGTCGCATTGAACGCGTAACGCCTGAAGGTGAGGTCAAGGTGATCTTGACGGAAATCCATGGCGTCGCCCTGGCCTCCCCCAACGATCTAGGCTTCGATGCCTTGGGGAATATCTATTTCACCGATCCGATTTGGGGAGACGACGGCCTGCCCGGGCACGTTTGTTTTCTTTCGCGGGACGGCGACGCACGCCGTTTGCACACCGGGTTGGCCTTTCCAAACGGCATCGCGGTAACACCAGACGGCCAGCAGTTGATCGTGTGTGAAAGCCAGACTGGCAGGCTTGTGGTCTTTGACATCCTCGAACCCGGGGTCCTCGGCCAACCACGGGAGTTCGCTGATCTGGGCGAAGGCGCCGCACCCGACGGCTTTGCCTTCGATGTGCAAGGCAACCTCCTGTGCTGCGGCTATGGCAGTGGCAAGGTTTTCATCTTCTCGCCTAGCGGTGGGAAGCCCGTAGACACCCTTGAGTTCGAAGACAAAGAAATCACCAACCTGTGTTTTGGCGGCCCCGAGAACAAGACACTCTACGTGACAGAGAGCGGATTGGGACGAGTGGTCACCAAGGAGTGGCGCCACCCAGGCATGATTCTCTTTCCGGATCGCTGATTCGGTTTCGCATCGATCCCGCGCATCAACCCCTGTTGTCAGGTGAGGAGATCGGCGACATTGCTCTTGAAGTATTCATTTGTCATTTCTTCAAGACGCTCTTTGGGTTTCTCGTCGTCTCTTCCGCTGTACTCATTATACAAAGCCTGCGCAATACTACAGAAGGCATCAAGCAAGACCGGGTCGAAGTGACTGCCGCGGCCACTTTCCAGAATCTGAATCGATTCATCAAAAGAGATCGGCTCCTTGTAGGGGCGCCGTGAAGTCAAGGCATCAAACACATCCGTAATCGCAAAAATTCTCGCCGCCAAGGGGATCGATTCGCCTTGCAGGCCTGCCGGGTAACCCGCTCCATCGTATTTCTCGTGATGCCCACCGACCACAGGCTGCGCATCTTTTAGCCAACTCGCTCGATCGGTAATTTCGAGCCCGTGCTCAACATGGGTTTTCATAATCGTAAATTCGTCTTCATCAAGTTTGCCCGGCTTTAGCAGAACGTTGTCCCGGATGCCGAGTTTGCCGACATCATGCAATAGCGCGCCTTTGATAAGACTTCGGATTTGAACGCGAGGCAAATGAATGCTCTCGGCCAAGTAAACTGAATAGACCGTAACCCTGTAGTTATGTGCATCTGTATCACTGTCGCGCTTGGCGATCGCGCCGCCCAATACCTGCAGAATCTCCAGGTTCGAGTCGAGCAGCTTCACAGTCGTGCGCGAGAGTCGGCCGAGTAGCCCAGCGATAATCGGATAAATCACCAATGCCGTGGCAATGACCAGACCTATGACGTAGAGCATGGTTCTCAGGACATTGCCGCGAATGGTTTCAATCGCTGCAGGGGAAACTGCGAAGACGCCAAGAACCTGCGCCACGACTTCATGAGACGAGTTGGTCAGGGGCACCCGAACGCCAACGAAGGGCTGTCCCTGCAATCTCTTGCTGACCACTTTGAATTCGTCTGGCTTGAGGGGTGTGATCTGAGCGCCGTCAACAGCCTGCTTGACGGCAGCGATGGCCTCGAAACTGTCATCGGGGCGGTCCAGCAACGGCTGTCCTGCCGGGTCATAGATACGCACCAACACGAATCGGCCATCGTCAACGACGATTTTGCCAGAGGCATCGACAAATTCATCCAGCCTTTTTTCTAGAGCAGCGGGAGACAGCGATTCGGACGAGTCGAGCAGGTCCTGGATATAAACGTTGAGCTGATCAATTCGCAAGCGAGCCAGCGCGAAGACCTCTTGCTCCATTCGCTCCTGGTTATTGTAGAAGGCGATGGCGGCAAACAGCAGGCTTAAGACAATTGCTGCAGCGGTCAGTCGCAATACCAGCATTCGGTGGATGGAATCACTCAGCGGATTAGATTTCATGGCCTTGATTTTTCCCGACGAGCGTACCGTCCGCAGGCACCACGATCGCTTGGTCTTGGCCTGCTTCGTCCGCGCGAGCGCTGACTGAGACCAACCCAGCGGCGATCAGAACGAGACAGGTCAAAGGGACTGAGGCGAAACGGGCCTTTGTCGACTGAATAGTCCTCTTCATTTTGACTTTGAAATCCCTCTATTCTCCTGGTGCAAGATCACTCCCCGGCGTTATGTCGTGGAAATGAACATCTCGCTGTGGGAACGGGATGGTAAGATTGGCAGCAGCAAATTCTTCCTTTACGGAACGAGTGACATCGGCGAAAACAGTCCAATAGTCATCTGTTTTAACCCAGGGCCGACAGACAAAGTTTACCGAAGAATCGGCCAGCGCGTCGATACGAATGAGAGGTTCAGGATCCTCTAATATCAATGGATGCCGGTCGACAATGCTGCGCATCGTGTCCAAGGCTTTCCCAACATCGTCGCAGTAACTAATGCCAAACACCATGTCGACGCGACGTTCCTTGCTGCCGGTCACATTTGTGATGGTGTCACCCCACACATTATTGTTTGGAACAATGAGAACCTTGTTGTCAAAGGTACGAATCGTGGTGGATACGAGGGACAAGCCCTCCACACGCCCTTCCACGCCCCCCACTTTTACGACGTGCCCTACGTCAAAGGGCCGGTAAAACAAAATCATCAGACCGCTGGCAAAATTCCCCAAGGTGTTTTGCAAGGCAAAGGCAATGGCAAAGCCAGCCGCACCCAAGACAGCCAGGACGGGTCCCAAGTTGGCGCCCAGGGTGTTCAGCGCCAGCAGGAAACCGACGAATAAAATCACGCGACTGACAGACTTGGTGATGAAGCTGTGCAACAGGGTAGACCGGTTGCGTGCCAGGAGCAGGGCTTTCGCCATCCCCTTTTTAGCGGCTCGAGAAAGGAAATAAGAGATCAGCAGGATGAACGCAAAACTCAGGAACTGCTTGACCCAGCGCAGGCCACCCTCGCTGGAAGTAGCCCAATCCTGAATGATCAACCATACACTTTTGGAATCCGACACCTCGGTTCGAATGTCGGCGACGACGTTGATGTATTGCTGGATCTCAGAGAGCTCTTCCTCGTTAGCACCTTTGCGTTTCCAAGCCGCTGCGACCAGCTGAGTTCGATCCACCAGTGCTTTCTTGTCTTTTCTGAGAGCAACCAAGGGGGACTCTGCTTCTTCACCTGCGGATTCCGCTTCGGGGTCAGAGTCGGAGGGCGTAGGCTTGGGTTGCGAGCGAACCTCGGCAATGGCCGTCAGATTGGCCTTGAGCAAATCGCGCCACGCCAAAGTTTCCGTACGCAGTTCACTCCTCGTCATGGGCAGCAGGCGAAGCTCCAATTCTTCGGTGGGAATATGGATGTCCTGTGTGGCGTGAGCCGTACCGAGCAGTGCGAGAAATAGAAGAATTGTGCAGAGAGCACTAAAACAGGTTCGCGTACGCATGGCTGATCCCTTGGCATCTGGTTATGAGGTGCCGTGTAGTTTGGCAGGATCAGAGGGGATCGCGCAAGGCGCGGGCTCTTTTCTCAAGAGAACGTTTCGTTTCAGAACCTACTTGGGCGCGCCTCTTGTGCCCCGCTGATCCATGCCGACGAGGCTCATTGCTCAAGGCACCAGAGGCAGGGGAGCCGTCCACGCCCCATCCCCATCCGCGTCGATAAAAATGGGGTTCGTAAAAGCGAAGGGCCGATACCCGGGTGCGAGCAAGCGATAGACTTCGCCGGGTTCGCCGAGCACCTCGACGGTGAGGAAGGCATCGCGTTCGAAGCGCAGGGACAGGCGCAACTCCTCTCCCGCATGAATGGATCGCTCCTCCACAGATGCACCATCGACGAACACCTGCACTCGCTCGATAGGCACCCAAGGCGCGGCATCGACGCGAATCGAGAGCGTACCTTCGCTGCCGTGAAAGAGTTCGCCTATGCCAGCGGATCCAAGCTGAACGGCGAGCATGGGGCCGGTTGTTCCGTAGACCTGCCCCCGCTTCAGAGCTTCCAGGAACGCTTCGCGATGAAACTCGCCAATGGAATCCTGCGTGAGCCGAATATAGTTTCGAGGCAGCGCAACGATCTGTGCGCTGGAGTGTGAGTCGCTATTGGCGGTGGCGGTCCTCACCTCCCCTTGCAGCAAGAATGAAAACCAATCCGCGCGTACCGTCGCGTAGCTTTCCATTGCTTCACCCGAGAGCAGCTCCATGGCATCGAAGTCGAGGTCGCGCAGCCCTAGCGGTGCACGATGTTCGAGAAGCCTCCGATTCGGCTCATCACTCAGGGCCAGCGTCGGGTCGTAGGCCACACCGTCCGAGAGGTGATCGAAGAATGCAATGTCACTGTCGTACTTCCCGAGACGTGGATGATTGAGTTGGAAGACACTCTCCGGAGCCAGAGCTTTGTATGCGCCGATCAGCGCCCCGAGCTTGCGATTTTCGTGGGGCAGTGTTCCCCCCGCGAACTGCTCGGGCTGTGCGGAGATCGGGAACACATTCGAGTGTCCGATGGTGCGAGGCGCCACTTCGGTGCGGGCCATCCCCGTCAGTTCGACGCCGGGAATCACAATCAAGCGTCCGCGGAGATCGAGTTTATCGCGCACGTCCGTGAGATCGGCGGTGACCTTGTGCTCGGAGGAGACGAGCACCTCGCCGCCCTGCGCGGCGAACTCAATGAGGCGATGCCCGACTGGAAGAGAAGAATCGAAGCTGAGCGCGCTGTGCACGTGAAGATCAGCTCCGATCCAACCCGGAGTGTTCACGACGCGCTCAGGCGGATCGATTTGCAAGCGGGTCGTCCGACCGGCGCGCGCAAAGACGGTCGTTTCGGTGGCGGAGAACTCTGGTCCCCGGGTGGCCAGGACGCGATACGTGCCCGGCGCCAGATAGATCTCATCAAGGTCAGCGTCAATCCCGGCCAGGGAAACTATATTGCCTGAAACACTGCTGGGCACGGGCTTGGCTTCTATTCGGAAGTCCATATTGTCGGCGAAGAGCACGGGGGTAGGCGTGCCCTCCACGCCGATGAAAACCAAGCGCATGGCCTGCGACTGAGGCAAGCGTAGCAGTGCCGGCTCCCCTGTCGGAATCGTCCCCAGGTCCAAGTGTGTGCCGTGGACCTCCCGCTCAAGAGTTTGCCGACTCCATGCAGTGTCGACCTGAATTTGAACGGCTCGCGTTTCCCGGGGAAGCTTGACGGCGAATCGACCCTCGCGGTCTGGCCGCACGAAGCTGAGTGGATGCCCCTTCGCATCGAAGACATGAACTCGTGCTGTCGCGTTCTCCACACGGCCTGTGATCTCACTTCCTTGATAGATGCGGTTGGTGATGGAGGCTACGTCGGCGTGTGAGCTCACGAGGATTCGCCGCTCGAAGATCAGGCTATCACCGATGTCGAGATCCATGAAAAGCGATTGGAGGAACTCCACGCGGCCGGGTTTTTTCCCCAGGGAGAGCAGCAGTGGCTCGGCAAAGGCGCCGAGCAGGGAGAAGTTTTCGTCCCCGATCGCGAACTGCTTCAAGGGCCTCATCTTCCCGTTGGCGCGCAGGATTCTGGCGTCGACCGACAGCACGCCATAGCTGATCTGAGGTTCGAGGTGATTCGGCCCGACCAGAATGTGCAGATCGCTGGGGAGGATGGCGCCCAGTAACTCCATCTTATTTTCTGTATCAAAGTCGGTGTGGTGGAAGCCCTTGGAGTAGCGCGGCGCGTGGGTGGAGAGCACAAAGGGCGTGAGCGCGCGACGCGGGTGCAGGATCAGGCTGCCAAAGAGAGCGAGTCGTTCTCCCGCTTCGCGTCGCGTCAGGCGTGTTGTGATGGAGAGCGTTTCAGGATCCGAGAGTGCGAGGGTATAGGTAGTCACACTCTCGACTCCGGCCATCTCCCCTTCAACGATGATGGATGCCTGAGTCTCCGTTGTCTCAGCCCGGATCGAACGGACGGGGATGATCTGCTCTTTGGCGAGGTTGAACTGTTCGTGATAGGTCGCCCATTGATCGTCAGCATAGCCGCAGTGTCCAAGGTCAATGAGGGTGCCGCCCCGCTGAGAAAGGAACGTCTGGTGTTCGATATCGGAGAGCGTGGCGCAGAGAGTGCCGTTACCCAGGGCCCAGTCGCCAATGCCGCCGATGGCATCTGTTCCACGAACGGCCAGGGCCGCAAAGTTGGATGGGGTGAGCTGCGTCGCGCTCAGCTCAAGCGCTACCACGCTTGGTGCCTCTAGCAGATGAACAAAAAAGGCAATAGCCAGGAGCCTGCGCAGGGCCTGCCTCATCCGCCTCCCTCGCCGAGCTTCACTGTCGTGGAAAGGCACAAGCCCCCCAGGCCTTTCGAAAGCGTCGTCTTTACTAACATATATAAGTAAAAGATTAAGCCCCATCCTATTCAGATTTCCTCCAGTCAGCGTAGAGCAGAAACCCTTTCCGGTACAGGTTATGCCTTGATTTGCCGATAAATTCCTTACTATGCGACATCCAAAAGAGGGTTGAGAATGGGCTACATTCGTTTGAATACTTCCGATTACCCCATCGTGGTCACCGAGATGGTGGGGGACTTCAGCGTGAAACAAGCGGAGGAGTACTGCACGGAACTCGAACTTCTCGGAGAACGTGGCCAGCGCATCGGAGCTATCACCGACCTCTCCCGAACCTCCGTACCCAGCTTGAAGGTGCGGGGCGTGCTCCGGAAGTTCACACAGGAGCACCAGCGTATCTCCGACCGCACAACGGTCTGCTCGGCCATCGTCCTCAAGAGTGCGGCGATCAAGATGGTCGTCTCCGCAATCTTCCTTGTCGTCCGGACGGCTTATCCACAGAAGGCCTTCAGCCAGCTCGAGCACGCACAAGTCTGGGTTCAGGAGCAGATGCAGCAAGCACAAGACGCTGCCTGAACTACAATCTACTCAGCGTCCTTGGCCATCACGACGCCTGTACGAATTCCCACATAGGCAGCGCCGTTCGGGCCCAACACAACAGGTGCTGTCACACTTGAGAGCCTGTCGATCAGAGTGCCTGTCCCGGGGCTAATCAGGCGGTGCCAGATTTCTTTCCCGCTTTCAAAATTGACGGCCGTTAGATACCAGCCACCGAAGAAGTCGCCGTCATTCTGTTTTATAAACGTGTAGAAGTACAGCAGACCGGTGGCCGTGGAAAGACGCGGCAGTGACTGCGATAGCATCTCTTCATTGTACCATTTGACATCGCAACCACTTCGATCCTCGCGCACATCAACGCGCATGATGCCGGGAGAAGTTTCGAGCGCGTTTCCTTCAAACACATGGCCGTAATCGTTCTGTACCACCATAGCGTTGCCGTAGACCATCAAGGAGTTTTCCGTGGCACTCTTTCCGGCTTCAAACAATGGCACCTTACAAATAACGCGTTCACCCTCAATTTCTTCCCGGCGTTGGTAAACCATAATATGCGTGAGTGGCTCACCATCATCAGCAATGGCCACCAGGTCCTCACCGATCAATGTCGGCGAGGTGCCGGAACCATGGGACAAGGTCCCCGGCTTTTGCATTTCACCGTTATCGTAGTCTTCTCGCCAGGTGTAGTAGATTTCGCCAGTGCTCTTGGTTTTGAACTGGTAAAGCGCATCGGTGGAGACGACGTACAAGCCTTCCTCATCCACCCCGAAAGAGTTCTGAATTGTTTCGCCCTCATTTTCCATCTGATAGCCGGAGAATTCACCGGTGTCCTTATTGCGGTAACCGATGAAGCCACTGCTGGTGACAAACCACAGATTGCCCTGCCAGTCGGGAATCACATCGTGGATGTTTGAGCCTTCGGGCAGTACCTGGCTGACATCATAGTTCTCGGCGACATGCCATGTCGGCGTGTTGTTTTCATCTTCAACCACTTCGAAGATCTTGAGGGTTCGATCCAAGGGGGCCAACAACACCCGGTCCTGGTTATCGAGATGAAAATAGCCGCCACCGCTATTGTCTTTAAAGTCGGGTTTTGGCGGCAGTTCTTCCATGGCCAGTGTTTCCAGGCTATCGGGGTCCAGTAGATGCAACTCAATGGAATTCAACTTTATGGAGACGGTGATCAGGCGGCCCACTGAATCAAAGGCAATATTGGGTGCTACACCAACCAGGTTGCTAAAGGCGCGGTGGGCGGTCTCTGTGTGTTGGCCAAGCGGACCCGGAAAATCGTTGAGGTCCAGGTTGTAAGAACCGCCGTGCATGCTGCTGCGCTGGGATTCCGCCAGAAACGGGTGTTGCGGTTGATTGATGGGGGGCAGTGGATTGGCAACCACGCTGTCGCCGATGGAGGCAGGGACACTTTTCCAGGCCTGAACACTTAGAAGTGTGACCAGCAGTCCGGCAGAGACAATGACAGCGGCAAGAACTCTTTTAATGTTCATGCGATAAATTCCTCGATCGTTTCATTTTCGTGAGCTGGTGTGGTATCTCCGACACGAGCATCTTTACTCGCTTCCACTTTTACCGGCACACCGTTAACCACGGCGTTCCCAGTCAACTCATCCATGACTTTTTCGTTCGTGATATCGTTCATGCTGGCACCGGGGTGCGCGTTGGCCACCGATAGTCGGGTGCCGGGACGGGTGTGCCCCCAGAGATGGGGCATACTGACGACGCCAGGCATCATGACATCGCTGATCTTTACCAACACTTCGATGCTGCCAGTGACTGAGCTTACAGTGACGTAGGTATTGTCGATAATCTTTCGCCGGCTCGCATCGTCGGGGTGGATCAGCAGGGTGCAGGTCTCTTTACCTTTCACCAAGCGCAAGCTGTTGTGCATCCAACCCAGAGTGCGGTTGGTATTGCGACTGACAATCAGCAGGTCGAACTCGGAGGGTTTTTCTGGCTCGCCGCTCAACCAGCGCTGTTTCAGGCGTGGAAGATCACTGAGCAGAATCTCTGGTGCCAGATGTAGTTTCTTATCCTTGGTAAACAGCCCCTCAGGTAGTGAGCGTTGGAGTTTGCTGATGAAAACACCGTGGGGATTTTCCTTCAGTTTTTTCAGGCTCAGACCCTCTTTAAAGGGATTTAGTCCCTTGCCATAGGGGCCGAAGCGCAAGCCCAGATCCAGAATCAGTTCGGGGGTGATGGTTTTGAGCAACAACCAGCCCAGCGATTGAGCAAAGAGTTTCTTCAAGGGGTTGCTGGCCCGCTTGACCACAACCTGCCTGAGAACTTCAGCGATAATTTCGTAGTCGGTGTAGCCGGGTGCTTCGGGCTTGAATAATGCAGGTGAATACTTGGCCCAGTTAATGGTGTCGTAGGTGTGATAGAACAGGTCGTAGTGGCTCTTTTCAAAGGGGCCAACCGCTGGAAGAATAATATCGGCGTGGCGACTGGTTTCATTGAGGTAGGGGTCTATGGACACCATAAATTCCAGTTGATCAAGAGCCTCTTCCAACAACTTACCATTGGGCATGGCCAGCGCGGGATTGCCGGCGATGGCAATCAGCCCTTTGATCTGGCCTTTACCCGGGGTCATGATCTCTTCAGCAAGCACGGATACGGGTAACTCGTCGGCAAACTCCGGTCGACCACTCACGCGACTGTGATAACGACCATAATTGCCCTTGACCGATTCCAACACACTGAAGGTATCAATGGCAGTTTTGGGGAACATCATGCCGCCGGGTTCGTCCATATTGCCGGTCACCACGTTGAGTACCTGCATCAACCAATTGCACAAGCCACCGAACTCCTGCATGGAGAGACCCGTACGGCCATAGCAGATAGCGGATTTGGCACTGGCAAATTCAATGGCGATTCGTTCGATATCGGCAGCGCCAATGCCGGTGGCGTTGGCGATTTCTTCCAGGTCGAATTCACTGATCGCCGGTTCGATCTTCTCCCAACCGGTGATATGGTTTTTCAATCGTCCGGGCGTTGCCAGTCCTTTGGCGAAGACGGTTTTAATCAGGCCAATGAGCAGCAATGCATCGGTGGCGGGTTTGATGAAGTGGTGTTCGTCGCAATAGGGAGCGGTTTCGTTACGGCGCGGGTCAATGAGCAGCACCTTGCCACCACGTTTCCGGATGGCCTGCAGCTTTTTATAGGTATTGGCACCGGTTGCCATTTGCGCGCCGTTGGTCACTTTTGGATTGGTGCCCAGCATCAGGTAATAATCGGTGCGATCGAGATTTGGGATGGTAGCCATGAACTGGTGGCCCAGCATAAAGTACCAGACAAAGTTGTGCGGCTGCTGGTCGACGGTGGATGCCGTATAAATATTTTCTGTGCCCATAAAACGGCGCAGAGGGTCAACCATCAGCAGGCAACCGAGATTATGCGCTGTGCTGCGGCCCTCATAACTGGCGACGGCATTCATTCCGTCACGGCGCTGAATTTCAGCCAAGCGAGAGCCAACTTCTTGGAAAGCATCCTTCCAGCTGATTTCAAGCCACTCCCCATTGATCTTTTTTATCGGCTTGCGCAGGCGGTCGGGGTCCGTGTGCACATCCTGCAACCCCGTTGCTTTTGGACAGATATTGCCCCGACTGAGGACATCGTAGACATCCCCTTTGATGGAGAGGATCTGGTCGCCTTCGTACTCGACGGCGATCCCACACATGGTTTCGCAGAGATGACAGGTACGAAAGTGTGTGTTGCTCATGGCGGAGTTCCTTTGCTGTTTCAGGGCTATTTTGGCCTTAAAAAGCCCGTTTTGGGCGTTTTAATAGATTCTGGTTCAGACATGATACATTACTTGTATTTTGTCTCAACATCAGATATAACTATCTATAAGACATATTTACCTCTTTGTCTCACATGCTGTGTGAATTCCGGCTGATGGAGACAACCAGACAGGATAAGGAGCTTCAAAATGGCAGATTACGACGCAATCGTGGTGGGTGCAGGTCATAACGGATTGACGGCCGGCGCCGTCCTTGCAAAGAAGGGTCTCAAGGTACTTATCGTCGAGAAGACAAATTGGAATGGCGGTATGGCCGCCAGCAAGGAACTCTTCAAAGGATTCAAGCACAGCGTCGGAGCCTGGGCCCTGCTCGTCTTCCGCCGCGAGATGATTGAACTCCTTGAGCTCGACAAATACGGCCTTGAACTCATCACCCCCGAAAGTTCGTACTGCGTGTTCGGTGACCCTGCAGATCCGCCCTTCATCGGTTATAGCGATACCGCCAAGATGGCCGAGCATGTCATGGAGAAGCACGGCGTTGACGCGATCCAGGGCCTGGCCCAACTGGGCGAGTACATTGCGCCGTACAAAGCCATCCTCGACGCCGAGCTCGACAAGGCGGTGCCCCGGCCCATCGAGCAAATCATCGCCGAGACCCCCGACGCCGAGACTCGCGAGCGACTCATCAAGATCTGCTATAGCGCCAGCGCCATGGACATCCTACGCATGTTCCTGCCCGACCCGGAGAAGCATCGCTGTATTCAAGGATCGCTCATGGCCTCAGCCATCGACGGGACCCATATGGGCCCCTACACACCCGGCAGCGCCCTCTCCCTCGCCTATCACTACACCGCGGGCGACGCCTACGACTTCAAGATACCCAAGGGCGGCATCGGCGCGCTCTCGGATGCCATTGAACAGGCCTTCCTCGGTCACGGCGGCGAGGTCCGATACAAGACCCAGGTGAAGAGCTTTATCATCGAAGACGGTCCCAACGGAAAAGAGGCCAAGGGCATTGAGCTCAAGAACGGCGAGAAGATCACGGCAAAGGTCGTGCTCTCCAGTCTCGATGCGCAGAGTTCCTTCCTGCGGTTGGCAGGCGAGGAGCACCTCCCCTACGACTTCGCCTCCTCGGTAAAAGAGATCAAGTACACCAACGGCTACATCCAGCTGCACATGACCTTGGACAAACTCCCCACCTTCACGGGGCATATGGAGATAGCAAATGAGAACAAGATCGGTTGGCTGCTGGCTTGTATCCCCTCAGCGGATCATCTCCAAAAGAATTGGGAGCAGTATCAGCGCAACGAGGTGCCCGATAAACCCGTTAGCTATTGCTACTTTCCCAGCGTGATGGACCCGAGCCTGGCGCCCGAGGGCAAGTACACCTGCACCATCTTCTCACACTATTTCCCGGCCGATCCTCCTCCGGGCAAGCACAACGAATACAAGGACCTCATGGCCGAACGCGCCATTGACGCCATTGTGGACATTGCACCCGACTTCCGGGATTGCATCGTCGACAAGGTGGTACTCACCCAGGAGTACTTCAAGAAGACCTTCGGTGTGACGGCTGGCGACTTCGCTTCGGGACTGATGCATCCGGACCAGATGTGGGACAAGCGACCGGTGGCTGGCTGGGGGGGCGGTTATCGCACCCCCATCGAAAACCTGGTGATGTGCGGTGCGGCCTGCCACCCCGGCCCGGGCGTCACCTGCCGGCCCGGATATAACGCGGCGCAAGAAGTGCTACGGACCTGGGAAGACTGAGCCTTAACCGCCCATAAAGAACGAGGAGCCACCCATCATGGCAACCATGATTTCTGAAGACTGTATTATGTGCGGCGCCTGCGAAGCCGAATGCCCCAACCAAGCGATTTCCGTAGGCGAGGATCTTTTCATCATCGACCCCAAACTCTGCACCGAATGCGTGGGCTTCGATAGCGAACAGATGTGCGCAGCGGCCTGCCCTCCCGAGGCCTGCATCCCCGACCCCGAGCGGGTGGAGAGCGAAGAGTTGCTCTTCGAGCGTGCCAAGAAGATTCATGCCGACGAGGCCGACTCGCTTGAACTGTCAGACGCGACCTCACACTTCAGGGCCGCATAAAAGAGCCAACTGCCCGACGCCTGCTATTGTATACATGCCTTCAACGCTGGCCATTCGCAGAAAGGTTTCGCCGTTGTGACCATGGATGTAAAAGCTCGCGTCGCCAGGCTTCACAATAGGCTTGAGGGTCTCTTTGAAGCCTGGGGCTATTTCGTGTGTCGCTGGCGTTGGAGCGTCGCCCTGGTGTTTATCGCGTTTACACTCGCGCTGGGCACACAACTTCCGAAAGTAGCCGTCGACAATTCCCTCGAAAACACCCTCTTGCGCGGCGATCCGGTACGTCTCGCCTACAAAGCCTTTCAACGACAATTCGGTCAAGACGAGGTAATTCTAATTCTCGTCGAGCCCGACGAGCTGTTCAGTCCTTCGTTCTTTGAAGCGCTTAGAGCCTTCCACCAAGATCTGGAGCGCTCCGTTCCTTTTCTTGACGACATCACCAGCCTCGTCAACGTTCGCTCTACCTACGGGCGTGAAGACGAGTTGGTTGTCGAAGACTTGATAGAGAGTTGGCCACAGAACCAGGCGGAGTGGGCAGAACTTGAGGCCCGTGTAAGAAGCAACCCTTCCTATAAGAATGTATTTATCGATGACGGGGGCACCCTCACAACCATCACCCTCGAACCTGGCTTCGAACCCGACGCCACGGCCCAAGGGGGGTTGGAAGCCGACGCGGCAGAGGCCTTTAGCGAAGAGAACTTCGATCCGGAAGGGCAAGAAGGTTCCGTAAAAACCGGCAAGTTTCTCAGCGCAGAGAATCAGCAAATCATGATCCAGAGTCTTCGCGAAGTCATGATGCGTCACGAAACTCCAGGGTTTCAGTTGGATATCGCCGGTACCTCGTACCTTAATTTCCGTATGCGCGAGATCATGCTGAACGACATGGTACCCATGATCAGCCTGTCTCTGGGAGCCAACGCGCTCTTCCTACTCTTTCTCTTCCGACGTCTAGGCGGAGTCTTCTTACCAATGGTCGTCGTGATCGCCTCACTGGTTTCCACCCTCGGCATGATGCCCATCCTCGGCATCCCTGGATCCACTGCGGCACAGATGATTCCGTTGCTCCTGCTCGCAGTGGGAATCTGCGCCGCCGTGCACATCCTCACCTTGGTCTATCAGGAACGCGACAAGGGGAGTACGAAAGAGGAGGCCATCGCAAAAGCCTTGGGACACTCAGGGCTGCCGGTCTTGATGACGAGCCTCACCACCGCAGGGGGCTTACTTTCCTTCCTCGCCGCATCGCTGCGCGAAGTTGCCAATACCGGGGTGATCGCTCCCATCGGGGTGATGTTCGCTTTTCTCTTTACTGTGACGCTCTTGCCTGCCCTACTCGCGATCTTCCCCATGAAATGCCGCAATGTTAGTGGCCGGAGTAGTGCCACCGACCAAATTCGCTCCTGGCTCGTGGGTCTGGGCAAGATTTCGACGAGCTATCCCCGCAGTGTCCTCTTTGCAACTCTTCTGGTTATCGGGCTGGGTGGCCTGGGCTTTCTGCGCTTCGAGATTTCAAATCACACCCTATTGTGGTTTCCGGAAACAGATGCTGTTCGTACGACAATCGCTACCCTGGATGAGAAAATGGGCGGCTCCAACGGGATCGAGATCGTCTTTGATACAGGGAAAATCAACGGGCTCCACCAACCAGAGACCTTGAACCGCATTGACGAAGCCATCGAAGCCATCGTGCAGATGAACAACCCCGAGGTGCCTGTCGGAAAGGCGTTGTCCATCATCGACATCGTGAAAGAGACCCACCAAGCGCTCAACGCCAATGATCCTTCCTTCTATCGGGTTCCACAGCAGCGGGCACTGGTCGCGCAAGAGCTCTTGCTCTTCGAGAATAGCGGCAGCGACGACATGGAAGACTTCGTTGACTCCGAGTTTCGCAATGCACGTGTCAGCCTGCGCATCCAGGATGTCGACGGCAGACACCTCCCCGAGTTCATGACACAGCTGAACGCGAAGGCGCAAAACATCCTGGGGGAGGACGTCGAGATTACCATCACAGGTGTGGCAGCGTTACTCGCGCGGACTTACCAAGCCTTCACCAGCTCGATGATGCGCTCCTACACCATCGCCTTATTGATTATCTCCCCTTTCATGATTGTGATCATTGGCAGCCTGCGGCGCAGCTTGCTTTGCATGGTGCCGAACTTGCTTCCCATCTACTTGACCCTTGGCTTCATGGGCTTGGTGGGAATTCCCTTGGATCTATCATCCCTGATGGTGGGTTGCATCATCATCGGGCTCGCAGTGGACGATACCATCCACTTCATGCACGGCTTCGCGCGTTACTATCGTCAGAATGAAGACGTGGACGACGCCGTGCGCCAGACCCTGGAAACCACGGGGATGGCCCTGCTCTTCACCTCGCTGGTGCTCTCAGCGGGTTTCTTGTGCAACATCGCATCGTATATGCACAGCGGTGCCGACTTCGGAATCATCGCTGCCTTCGCCACGATGACCGCCTTCCTGGCGGATGTCCTCGTGATGCCAGCCTTGCTGAAACTGACCGAGAAATCATCGTCGTGAGCCAAGCCTCAACCGGGACTAGCCTGGTGCTGGTGGCGTGGCACCTACTGTGTTTTTGGGGAGAGGTCTCTCGGAGCTAGTGATTTGGGCGATAGATCTCTGGGCGATAGATCTCGGGGCCCACTTTGCGCTTGAGCTTCAGGTACGATGACTTGCTCGTGATAGCACTGCATAATTTGTACGTAATCGATGGAATCGTTTCCGAAATCATATAAGTCGGTGCAGGCAGCCAGAACGACGCTTTCGGCCGAGTTCTCATAGGAAAAGTCCAGAAGGCCTTCGAATTCAGCCTGAGCTTTTTCCTGAGCCGCTTGATCTTCAGGGCTGAGCGGCGGTTCGCCGGGCCCCAAGAACCCCGCGCAGGCCGTCAGGCTTAGCAGGCAGATCGCAAGGCCGATGGATAGTAGCTTATACTGCATACAACCAATCTCTCCGGTTCGCGTAACACCCTTCCACTAGTATTCAAATCGACAGATTTCAGTCCAATCTTTAGTCCTCATATCTGTTAGAAGTTACTGAATCATGTTCAGCAATGGCCACAAAGGACAAGCAAAATAAGCATCATTTTTTGAGAATAGCCTTGAAACACGTCAGGAGAAGCGCCTGAGATCCCAAGGGGGACTTCATTTCAAGAGGCTATGAGGCTTCGTGGCAAGCTGCTTCTGTCTTGGGAAGGGTCAGGCAAAAGGTGCTGCCCCGACCAGGGCCGTCCGATTCTACCCATACGCGCCCGTCGTGCGACTCAACAATACGTTTTACGATGGACAACCCGATACCACTGCCCTCGGTATCCTGATCCAGCTTGTCAAACAATCCGAAGATTCTTTCTTGGTAGCGTGGATCAATACCAACGCCGTTGTCCTTGACGTAAAAGACCTGCTCCTCGTCGTCGATCCGACTCCCGATTTCAATGCGAGGCTGAGGCTCCCCTTTCGAAAATTTTACGGCGTTCTCAATAAGGTTCTGCAACGCCTCCCGCAATCGCTCTCGATCGCCGTAGACAACAGGCAGGTCGGGGGTAAGGAGAATCTCTACTCTGTGCTCATCGATGGTACCCGCCACCGCGTCCAGCGCACCGCGCACCACATCGCAAAAGGGAACGGCTTCCGAAGGATTCACAAAACGACCAATCCGGGAGAGCTTTAACAGGTCCTGGACCAACTGATGCATCTTTGTCGCAGCACCTGAGATCCGATCGATGTCACCCTGCATCCGTTCCACATCTCCCGCCAACAAAGACTTCTGCAAGTAGCCAAGAAAACCCTTGATGGTTATCAGTGGGCTCTTCAAGTCATGTGAGACGGTGTAAGCGAAGCGCTCCAACTCGACATTTTTTGCCTCCAACTGGTTGATCAAGCTCTCCCGCTCGGCTTCGATCTGTTTGCGGGCGCTGATGTCGGTGGCAATCTCCACTCGGACCAAGCGACCATCATCCCAGGGAATCGCTTGGTCCCGGCACTGGTACCAATGACCATTGACTGTATTTTGAAACTCCCAAACAAAGGGACCCGTTGCTTTCCCATCCTCATCGATCAATTGGTCATTGGTGCAGAAGTCGCAGGGCTCACTCTTCCCACTCTGAATTGTTTTCCAGCACGTCTGCCCTACGAGATCCCCCCAGATATCGCGACCGTATTGATTGATGTACAGAACTTCATAGGTTTCTATATCGGCTACGTAAATCAAAGCATCTACGCTATCCATTATGCCTACGAGTTGATTATTCAACGGTTTGATCTTCGTTCCCACCTTTTTCGTGTAACCGGATAACAACAGACTGCACAATCTCTTGAGTTCATTGCGCTATTCATCATTCCCGATCAAATGCCGGAGCACGGCTTCTCTTTAAATCGTTGATAACACATATGGCGCCTGGAGCACCCATAATCACGATATCTCCGTTGCAGCCTGGGTGGAAATCTATTTTCCCACAGATCGCGCTCGAACTAAATATCTTATTCTAGAAACACGTATCGTCGTTGGTTCCAACGCTTTCGCTTCGGCCCCTCCTCTAGCAATTTCATTTTTCCTTGGATTGCCGGCTTTTCTAAAGCACTAACGAATGTTATCCGATCAATGGGTCAACTGAGGAGATTATTGATGTTCGCAATCGCGTCCCTCTGCTTCATTGCCACCCTGCTGGTCACGACGGTCGTTGGCGTTCGCCTTCTCGCTGTGGCTCGAAAGACCCGACAAATTCCCGAATTTGCCATGGGCCTGTGCGGCGTGTCCTACTCCTTCGGCTGCCTGGTGCGCATGGCCGCCCAGCGAATGAGTGATCCGAGTCCGCAAGCGACCATGGCCCTCATCGCCCTGGGTACCTTCTTCCTCGCCATGGGCTCCGTATCCACAGGCCTGGCCGTTTGGCGCATCTTTCGCCCGAATACGCGCTGGGCTCGAAACCTCTTTTGCGGGCTGGCGGGACTCACCTCCGTACTCTGGCTCAGCGCCATGTTCTCCTATGATCCCAGCAGTCCCGGGGCGACCTGGGCCCTGAGCCGAGAGAAAAGCCTCATCTTCCTGGCTATGGGAATGATCTCCATCTGGGCGGTATTCGAATGCCTACATGGTTATCGCACTATGAAGCGACGCGTACAAATCGGGCTCTGCGATCCGCTGGCGGCGAATCAGTTCTTGATTTGGGGACTCTCACTCTGCGTCGCCGTCTTTACCATCATCATCGAACTCTACTTCAACCAGATCTTGAACATCACCTTTTTGCATTCCAGCGCGATACTCCTACTGGTCTCCATCCTGGCGCTCACCTCCAACGCCGGGATGCTCATGGCCTTCTTCCCACCCAAGGCCTACCGAAACTGGATCGCAGCGCACAGCATGCCAGAATCCCATAGTGAGGTGGCCTAGTCATGGCCAAAACACTATTGGACCTTATCGCCTGCCGGCTTGAAAAAGAGACTGGCTTTTCGCGCTTGGTCGCGCGGGGTACGGTTCGCGCTGGCCTACAAGCAGCCGGGCTCGATCCCGTCGAAGTCATTCCGCAACACATGAAGGTCATGATCGAAAAAGTTCTTCCCGCCGAACTCACCTCGTGCGGCGTCGAAGACACGGCCAGCGTCTGCCGTGGACTGCTCAATGAACTGGCTACCGCTGAAAGCCGCATGGGAAAACACACGCAGTCCTCCCCGGACGACTTCTTTAATCGCCTCAACCAGCGCTGAGTGGTTTCGGGAGTCGGTTCCCAGACTTACCTGACAGCTATTTTCCGGAGTGCTTGAACCTCGGCAGCGTGACCTCGGGTGTCACCGCATCGAAGATCACCTCGACGGGCATGCCCATGCGAAGATCTTGCGGTTCCACATCCACGATCCGACTCACGATGCGAGGTCCTTCCTCCAATTCAATAATAGTGACTGCGTACGGAACTTCCTCCGCGAAGCTGGGTTGCATCGGGAAAGTTACGACGGTCCAAGTGAGGAGTTCACCACGGCCACTGGACTTCGCCCACTCCCACTCCCAGGAGCCACACTGAGCGCACATGTTCCGCGGAACATGTCGCCAGGTGCCACATCCAGTGCAGCGCTGGAAACGGAGCTCATGATTCTTGCAATGTTCATAGAATTCACCCGCCGTACCTTCCATCAAGGGCAACGGCTTTCCATATTCCTCAGAAGTTTCTTCGCTCATGATCTCTCCTTATCGTCTCAAGATGACGACGCTACCATCCATGAAGTCGCCGAAGCCAGTGGACATACCGATCTCGGCATCCTTGACCTGGTGGTCGCCCGCATCGCCACGCAACTGCCGCACGGCCTCAATGATGTGGTTCATCCCCATCACGTGGCCTTCGGACATCAAGCCGCCATGGGTATTCACCGGCAATTCGCCGCCGAGTTCGATGCGGCCGCCTTCGACGAAGGGGCCGCCCTCCCCGCGCTTGCAAAAGCCCATCTCTTCGATCTGCTCGATCACCTGGAAGCTGAATGCATCATAGATTTGGGCGAAGTCGATATCTTTGTGGGTGATCCCGGCCATTTCAAAGGCGCGCGGTGCCGCATGGGTCACACCCATTTCAAGAATGTCAGCGCGATTCGAGAGGTCATCCGCAGGATAGGGCTGACCCTGGCCAAACCCCATCAGGTAAATGGGCTTCTGTTTGAGATCCAGTGCGCGCTCCACCGTAGTGACCACAAGCGCACCCGCACCGTCGCATTCCAAGGAGCAGTCGTACAGGTTATACGGGTCGGAAATCATTCGACCCGAAAGATAATCCTCCATCGTCAGCGGCTTGTCGTGCATGAGCGCGTGGGGATTCAGCTGTGCGTGCTTACGAAAGGCTACGGCCACGGCACCGAGCTGCTCTCGGGTCGTTCCATACTTTTCCATGTGATAGCGCGCCATGAATGAAAACCACTGTGGCGGCACGTTGATTCCGTGCGGATAGTAGTAATCTCGTGCCGTCGGACCTCCGGAGAACACCAGCGGGTTGTCTTTCATCACCTTGCGCACTCGGATGTTGCCGGAATAGCCATACCAGCCGACGGGAATCACCGCGTAGTTGCAGATCCCGGCATGGATGGCCATACCCGCCGTCATAATGTGCGAACCGGGTGCCGCCGCTGCAATGCGCACCGTTGCCTGAAAGCGCAGGTCATCGATACCGAGGTTCACCGCGATCTCCTCGGCATGCGCGAGGCCTTCAATGGGCAAGATGCAGTCGATGTCTTTGTTCTTTAATCCCGCATCGGCAATGGCTGCCTCGATGGCTTGGAGTTGAATCGTCAGGTTTGTACCGTCCGGCTCCTTGGGGCGTCGAAACGGTGTCTCACCGATTCCCACGACACAAATTTGATCCTTCAAAGAAGCCATTTATCCTCCCCTTTTCTGAGTAGCAATAGGTGCTCGTATTTTTTAGACTCTGGTTTGTCATGGCGACCGCGCCGAGAACAGCATCTTCGTTCGTACGGACTGCATACCAAAAACATAAACCCTGGTTTTTAGCCGCATTACTATAAAGAGTCGGTCGGCGTATGACAAATAATCGGCCCTGATAAACGTTCTCATTGCACAAAGAATGTATTAATTCAGTTCCTGAATCGTATTTTTAATTCGTGATGAAACACGTACTAAGCCGTTCGTGCCCATAAAGATAAGGGATAGAAAAAGAAAAATGAACGAGGACTTGGACTACTTCGAAGACATCGAGATTGGCAGGCGCTACGCGGCACCTCAACCGTATTGCGTAACCCGGGAAGACATCATTGGATTTGCGTCGTCTTGGGATTGGCGCCCGTATCATGTCGACGAGCAGGCGGCGAACCAGTCGATGTTTCAGGGCCTCGTCGCTTGCGGCTCACATGTCTTCGCGATTTGGACACGACTCTCGCTACAGGCCCAGAGCGAAGCCCGAGCCCAAGCGACGATGGCAGGCTTGGGCTCCGAGATGCGTCTAACGCAGCCGATTCGGCCCGGAGATAAAATTTCCTATTGCGGTGAGGTTGTGGCCAAGCGTCAATCGAAGAGCCGCAGTGATGCTGGAATCATCGAGACGCATCACGAATTACACAATCAGGATGGCCAGCTGGTGTTTCTCGTCGAGGGTGTCACCCTGGTTCAACATCGGCCACGCAGCTGACAACAAATCGGTCGGGGAAAATACAACACCTGTGCCAGGAAGCGCATAGAAAGTCTTTGGGTTCTGAGCCGCCGAGGCATTTCAAACTTCAAGCTAAATCGTTGAGCTTGCCTGACAAATACACCAGAGCCTTGCGCGGTATGAGAGAAACCAGTGTTACCAGCATGCGATTTCTAATTCCAGGGATGACGATAGGTTTGCTGCGCTTGTTTAGCTCTGCAATGGAAACACCGACGACTTTCTCAGGTTCGTGAGCGATCAAGTCTAGGAGTGCCTTCCTATGACCCAGACCCGCTCGATTCAGAAACTGCGTCTTGGTAACTCCGGCACAGAGACCCTGCACATACACACCTTTCTTACGCTGCTGGTACCAAAGAGATTCGGAGAAGGATGCGACAAAACACTTGGTCGCTACATACGTTGGCTGAATCGGTGTCGGCAAGTAATCGGTAATGGAGGACAGGTTAATCATGGCATCACCAGCCCGAGCGTTCTGCAAAAAGGCATGTGCCAGCGTCATCACAGCAAAGCAGTTGACCATCAGGATTTTTTGTTCGTCTTCGATGGCTGCTTCTGAAAAATCACCAAAACGACTATAGCCAGCATTGTTGACCAAGAGATCGTAGGGATCCCCCTGCAAGTGTTGAGCGCAGCGATCCAAACCTTCACTGGAACACAAATCCGCAACGAGGAAATCATGATGACCGGGGCCGTACTCCTTGGCCAATTCCTCCACCAATTCATTTAAGCGAGCTTCATTTCTTGCCACAGACATCGTATCAAAGCCCTCTTGCGCGAGTCCTTTCACAAACGCTCGCCCGAGTCCTTCGCTTGCACCTGTGACGAAAGCTTTTTTTCGTACCCTCACATGAGCCCTCCGCTGAATCGTTACCAGCCCTTATTTCCCCGTTCTTCCAAATATTTACTGACACCCTCGCAAGATGCACTAAACTTACAGTATTGTAAAATTAAAACAAAACCCAGGTAACTAGAGATGAGCACGGCCTTAACCAAACAAGATGATGGGCGTAGCAAAAAGCGGCCGGGACAAGAGAGCCAAGCTGCAATTATCACCCAAGCTGCAGTCGAGCTCTTTGGTGAACATGGCACCCACAGTGTTTCCATCGCACAGATTTGCACGCATGCAGATGTCTCCCGCCCCACCTTCTATCGATGCTTCAAGGACAAAGATGAACTCATCGCCAGCATCTACCAGTATTCTGTAAATGCTCACGTAGAAGAAATGCTGCGAAGTATTCAGATGCATGGATCGAAGGACGAGAAGTGGGTTCAAAATGCACTGGATAGTTTATTCGACGCCATCTTTGCACAGTCAAAGTTGGCACAACTGGTGTTCATTGAATCCAGCGATCCCCATTCTCCCGCATCTCAAATTGTGAATACTGCTTTTGAACATGCCGCAAATGTCATAAAGGTCTCGCTTGCCAAATATTCGGATGAAGAAGTGTCCCCGGTCTTCTTAAAATCCATCATGGCTGCATGCCAGTGGATCGCACATGATGCCATGAAGAAGGGGCTGACAAAGGAAACCAAAGCCGAAGCCAAAAAGGCTGTGTATCAATTGGTTTGCCGTTCGCTTCTACCCAACGAAATCAAACAGAAATAGTTTCCTTTTCGAGCTGAGCTCAAGTTACTCGTAACCTACGCATGTTTTCACAGATGCCTGGTCAAGGAAGCCGTATGACAATTCACCGCGCGGCCAGGCATCGACCCAACAACCTTGAAATCCAACTTCCCTGCCCTATTCTCTCGGGCCGGGAGCGTGTCGCCCGGCCCGAAAGCATAAAGAACGTCATAAGGCACAGCAGCTCTACAGAGTACCACGCCAACCGTCGATACCACTAATAACGGTCGGGTGATCAACCCCGGTAGGTTGCTACTATCCCCGATCAAGAGGCCGCTGGAGACTAAGCAAGAGATGTATAGCCAAACCTTTCTTCGACCCTACAAAGGCACGCGCAAGGAGAAACGCGATGAATGATCAAAAGATCAAGCGCGCTGATTTTCTTGACCGCACCCTTAAGCAGTTGCGTTCTACCTGGTCAGATGTGAGTCGAAATATTCGTGGCGGCGATCAGGTCATCCACTTCAATCCGAATTTATCAGATGAAGATTTGGGTCGGCTGCACGATCTCATCGAACGCTGCTTAGAAGCGCCTTCTGGTGAAGTGTCTGCGCGGGCCTTGGCAGCTCGAATCGGACAGAGTTATATGTCGCTGAGTCGCGCTGGCCGAGAGCGCTTCTTAATTCTATTGGCAACGGACTTTTGCGTGGATGAAGATGACATCAGGGTGGCGGCTCGCGCGTATACCAAATGCAAGGTTCCTGAACTTCTACCGAAACTCCGTCGTGAGCTACGGACACAGTTGGATGCACCCAGGATCCGCTTACTAACGCAATTTAACGCCTTGCCGGATGGTGTTAAGTTTTTAGTGGATCTACGAGAAGAATTGATTTCACTGAACACCGAAAAGAATCCGAGATTATTGGGCCTCACCTCAGATCTCAAATGGTTGCTGTCGAGTTGGTTTGATATCGGTTTTTTGAAGCTTGAACAGCTTACATGGGACTCCCCCGCAGCCTTACTTGAAAAGCTTATTGAATATGAAGCGGTCCATGAAATTGCCAGTTGGGATGATCTAAAAAATAGATTGGATACGGATCGCAGGTTGTTTTCATTTTTCCATCCCAGTATGCCGGGCGAACCTTTGATCTTTGTGCAAGTCGCCTTGGTAAATGGTCTCGCGGACAATATACATGTCCTTCTCGACCCGACTGCCCCAATCCTCGATGCGAGAGAAGCGGACACCGCGATCTTCTACTCCATCTCGAATGCGCAGCGAGGCTTGGTCGGAATCAGCCTTGGCAACCATCTAATTAAACAAGTTGTTGCGAGTCTCAAGCAGGAGCTTCCTCATCTTAAGAAGTTTTCGACCTTGTCGCCGATCCCTGGTTTTATGGCATGGCTCGATGCACAACTGGATACGACAGGGCTCACAGCATTCAATGATCGAGAGAAGAAGACATTAGAAGGCCTGGCAAGAAAGCTGGGGCTTGATCCTAAATTGCGATCATTTATGGGTGTACCGGGCTGGTATAAAAATCCAGAGATTGCCGGAGCGCTTGAGGCTCCGCTCAAGCGCTTATGTGCTTACTACCTGAATCTGAAGCGAGAAGGCGGTGTTAATGTAGTGAACTCTGTGGCCCATTTTCACTTAAGCAATGGTGCCGTCATCGCGCGATTGAACTGGCATGGCAATACATCAGACAAGGGAATTGCTCGCTCTGCCGGGATTATGGTGAACTACCTCTACGACCTCGACTCGATTGATCAAAATAGCGAGGCCTATTCTCATACGGGAGAGGTAGCCATGGCACATGCGGTGAAGGTATCCGTAGAGAAGCTGACCAAGGAAATCCCGCTTCGCGATCTCGTGGCGCCATCCCGGAAAAAGGCGTGAACGGAAGCAACGCGTAACGAGCCCGTGGGTCAAGTCTCATCCTGGGATTGCGTGTCAGGTGCTGCCGGTGGGTCGTCCGCCAAAGGAATTTCCGGCGCCGATACCTGCTCAGCGTGAATCGTGATGGTGACTCGTTGGGCCCCCGCTTCATCGAAGGGGTATTCATCGACATTCATGTAATGGCGGGCAATGGAGTTCACGAAAGAACGATCGGGATCGTCCGTCAACTCAGCAATCCCGCGCACCTCCACATAGATGTTGGGATTGTTGCGGTGAGGAACCGAGATGGCCACCCTTGGATCCTGCAGCAGATTCTTATACTTCATGCGTGATTTAAGCGTACTCACACGAATGTGTTGACCATCGAAGATCAGAGCCACCGGATTAACGGAGAGACGCCCATCGGGTCGGAGAGTGGCCAGGTGTCCAGTCGGAAGATCCTGCAAAATATAGTGATGGCTTTCAGGGATCGGTTTCGTCTTGGGAAAAGTCATAACACTCCTTTCATCATTTGATACCGGATGAGGCGACTGGGGCAAGGGATTCTGCTGGAGGGCATGACGCAGAATCCCTTGCCCCAGTCTCCGTTCTCAGGAAGCAAAAGACCCAGTATTGCCTATTCAGAATCTGCCGCTTCAAACGCATCCAACAAATCCCGCAGCGAAGCTGCGATGCGCTTGCGCTCAGCACTGGACAACTCGCGGAACAACTCCTCATGCGCTTTCACATCCTCTTGAAGCATGCGCGTCACACTGCGCTCACCTTTCTTTGAAAGTGATATCCGAGTGCCACGACCATCCGCGGGGTCCGGTTCCCGCGTCAACAGCCCCGCTTTCTCCAAGCGCTGAATCGCCTTGGTGAGACCACCTGAGGTAATCGCCAGGTAGCGGTTGATCTGCTTGGGTGACATGGCCCCGGAGAAGCACAACATCGATAGCACCGAGTAATCGGAATACTGCAGACCGTGAGGCCGCAACTTCTCCTGGTAAAAGGCATCGACCCGGCGGCTCAGCCGTCCCGCCCACATGATGATCAGGATGGTGGTGGGGTCAACGCCATTGACACCGGCAAGCATGCTCTCAGGCACCTCGCCCCTGCGCAAATCGGTCTCGAGTTTTTTCAGATCGAGGTCACTCATGGAATCTCCTCAGAAGCTGGACAATTACCGCTTGCATTAATCTTCCTAGGAAGGTACTTTAGTTCTTCGAAAGCTATTTCGCCACACTTTAAATGCCCAGGAGATCCTCAATGAGCAATCCGGAAATCAACGATATTGAGAATATCGATCAGTCCATCGGAGGGACTGTCTTCGAACGATTTTTCACCGGCCAACGCGAAGCCCGTGAAGTCGCCCCCAAAACCTTTTTCATGACTGCCGATTACGTGAACATTGCCGTATTTGAAACCTCCGAGGGCCTGCTTATGGTGGACAGTGGCACCAAGGAAGCCGCTCAATCCACCTACGATGAAATCCGCAAGCACACACAGGCCCCCCTGCACGCGGTCGTGTACACCCACGGTCACCTGGATCACGCCTTCGGACTGAAGCCCTGGCTTGAAGCCGGCGAAAAGCCGCGCGTCATCGCCCAGGAGAATATGATCGATCGCTTCAATACCTATCGGAAAACAGGCCGCATGAACGCTCACATCAATGAAGTTCAGTTCGGCATCGACGCTGGCCTGGTTCAATGGCCCACTGAAATGGACGACTTTGTCTGGCCCGACCTCACTTATCATGATCGCCTTACCCTCAACATTGGCGGAGAGCGCTTCGAGGTCTACGCAGCCAAAGGTGAGACGGACGACGCCAGTTGGGTCTGGGCGCCCGAGCGCAGCATCGTCTGCACCGGAGACCTGTGGGAAGGCATGCTGCCCAACTGCGGCAACCCTCAGAAGGTGCAACGCTACCCCGAAGGCTGGGCCGATGCGCTGGAGGCCATCGCCTCGGTGGGATCAGACATGCTCCTGCCTGGCCACGGCATGCCCGTCGAAGGTGCCGATACGATCCGCGAGTGCTGCATGAACACTGCGGTCACACTGCGCGGCATCGTCGAAACTGTCCTTGTGGGCTTGAACAAGGGGCAAAAGCACGAGGAAATTATCGCACAGATCGAAATCCCGGAGGATATGCGCAAGCACGCCTACCTCGATCCACTGTATGACCGGGCCGAGTTCATCGCTCGCAACGTCATCCGTATGTACGGTGGCTGGTGGGACGGTTGGTCCTCCAGTGTCATCCCTGCACCCATGGCCACACGTGCTATTGAAGTTGCCAACCTGGCCGGTGGAGCCAGTGTCCTGGTCAAGCGCGCCCGGGAGATCAGTGCCAATGACCCCGCCCTCGCCTGCCACCTGGCCGAGTGGGCTGCCCTGGCCGAGCCCCAAAACCGCGACGCCCAGCAATGCGTAATCGACATCTTCAAAACTCGGGCCGACGGAGAAATCTCACTCATGGGTCGAGGAATTTTCTCGCACGCTGTGCGCAAAGCAGAGAAAGCCATCGCAGCCATGGAAGAGAACGCGTAACGAAGGGAGACACTGAAATGTTCTTTAACTTCAGGCTCTACTTCAAGGTGATGGGGCTTGTCCTTATGGATAAGCCCACACCCAAGCGGCTGGCCGTTCATCTTACGCTTCTCTTTTTAATCGCATTATGGGCGGCTTTCAACGCAGTCTTTCTGCTACTTGATTACGTGTTAACCCCTCTCTTTCAGAAGACCGAGATCAAGCAGCCTGTCTTTATTGTGGGCAATGCGCGCAGTGGCACCACGTTTTTTCATCGACTGCTATGTGGTGATGAAGAGCGGTTTACTTACTTTCGGATGTGGGAATTGCTCTTTCCCTCAGTGATTCAGAAGAAGTTCATCCGAGGAAGTTTCGGCTTGTTTGAGAAGTGTTTCCCCAAGACTTTTCAGTCGCTGGTCAAGTGGGAGGCCGGACTCTTCCCAGAGCTTTCGAAACAACACCCCATCGGTATCAACAAGCCCGAGGAGGACGAGCTCATCCTGCTCATGTCCTTTTCCTCAGCCATGGTCAACATTTTCTTTCCCTACACGGAACAGCTCACCGAGATCGCCCTCTTCGAACAACAGCCCGAGCACCTGCGCAAACGGATCCTCGGCTTTTACCGCACTTGCGTCCAGCGACAACTCTACCTTCACGGTGGCAACCGCAGTTTGGTAAGCAAAAACCCCGCCTTCGTCGCCAAGATGGGGGACCTCTCCAAGGAGTTTCCCGACGCGAAATTTATTTATCTCGTGCGCAACCCCTTCGAAACCATCCCCAGCCTGCTCAAGCTGCTTACAAGTATGTGGGAAGGGTTGGGCATCGATATCAATCATGCCGAGAAAGCCGTGCGGCAACTCGTTGTCGGTTCCATTCATGACTACTACTACGCGCTGGAGACCATGGATCAATTGCCCGCCGACCGCTTCTCCATCGTCCAGTACAACGACCTGGTGAGCGACCCCAAGACCACAGTGGAAGAAGTGTACAAGAAGCTACAACTCGAGATCTCGCCGGAGTTTGCAGACAAGCTCAGCGCCGAGCGTAAACGCCAAAAGCGCTACCACAGCGAAAACGCCTACTCCCTCGAAGAATTTGGTGTTGACCCCGAGTGGCTTGCCAAAGAACTCGGACCGTTCATGGAGCGATTCGGTCTAAATCCCGAGGACGCACCCAAGGACGAAACCAAAGAAATGTTGTGAACCAAAGGAGCCTCTCATGATGAATGCACCCCTCGACTACGACGTCATCATCATCGGTGCGGGCCACAACGGCCTGGCCGCTGCTGCCACGCTGGCCAAGCGCGGCCTGCGCACCATTAATCTTGAAAAGAACGCGTACGTAGGTGGTATGGCCGGGAGCCGCGAAATCCTCAAAGGCTGCCGCAACGACGTGGGTGCGACCATGCTCTTTCCGCTGGCCAAGGAGATCATCGACGAGTTGGAGTTCGAAAAATACGGCACCGAATTCATCGACCTCCCCATTATGGCCAATAACCTCAATGAACCCGGCACCCCTCCTCTCTTGCTCTACCCAAACCCCCTCAAGATGACCTGGCACATGTTACGTAGCTTCGGCCCCTCGGCCATGCTCGGCTTCATCCGGCTAATGATGTTCATCAAGTATCCCGCCGACATCATGGATCGTTTCACCGCACGCAGCACCCCGCGCGACCTCGAAGACATCATGGCGGAGGCCCCCAATGACAAGGCAAGGGAGCAACTGCGCCTCGCCTTCGAGGGCAGCGCCATGGAACTCATCGACCGCTTCTTCCCCAACAAAGAACGCCACCGCGGCCTGCGGGCCATGCTCTGCTTTGCCGCCATTCAAAGCACTTACAAGGGTCCTTTCTCACCGGGCAGCGCCATGTGTCTCGTCTATACCCTGGCCATGAACGACGATGGCGGCCTCATGCGCAGAGTAAAGGGTGGCATGGGCTCACTCTCGGAGGCATTGGTGCGCTCCATCGAAGCGCATGGCGCTGAAGTCCAGCTCAAGGCGGGCGTAAAGCGCATCCTCGTTGAGGGCGGGCGAGCCACCGGCGTGGAACTCAAGAACGGCGAGAAGCTCACCGCCAAGGCCGTGCTCTCAAACCTCGACAAGCACGCGACCTTCTTTGGACTGCTCGATGAGCAGGAGATTGACGATGCGTTCGCCGAAAAAATCCGCAAAGTTGAAAACCGCGGGGCCTACATCCACATGACCTTCAAGCTCAAGGAACTCCCAGCCTTTGGTCATTCCTGGGCACCACTCAATAAGGATCCCCACGCCGCCTTTTGCATGGCCTTCGTCCCCGACCCCGAGCAAATGCAGGCCGACTTCGAGGCCTGTGTCCAAGGCCAACTCCCCAAGCGTCCACCCGTGGCCCTGCAAATCGCAACCCTCGTCGACCCGAGCCTCGCCCCTCCCGGCTTCCACTGTGCGAGCTGCTACGGCTTCTATTATCCCTGCGAAGCGCCCAAAGCCGAGCGAGGAAAACTCCGCGACGAGATGGCCGAGCGAGTGCTCGACCGGATCGAGGAGTACATGCCTAGTTTCCGCGAATGCATCGCCGAAAAAGCCGTGTTCTCCTCAGATCACTTCGCCACCATGCAAGGAGCGACAAATGGTGACTTCACCCATGGCTTGATTCATCCGGACCAGATGCTGGGGAATCGCGCAATGGTGGAAGGGTCAGCGCACAAGACACCGATCAAGGGTTTGTACCTGTGTGGCGCAGCGTGTCATCCGGGACCCGGGGTCACGTTCCTGCCGGGCTATGGATGTGCGATGGAGGTGTTGAGAGAGTTGGAGGGCTGATAGCCGTCGCCGTTGTACGATTGGCGACAAATCCGTTGAACGTCTTCAGCGCCTTTACTTAAGTCACTCGCAGTCTGAGCTGCGTTCCTATTGGATTTTTTCTCGTTCGGATTTCGGCCTGAGGTCGCGGGGGCCGGTTTCTTCGGCAACAGGATTCAGTTCGGCAACTTGCTCCTTGTAGCACTCCAGAACACCTTCAAAATCGATGTAGTCTTCGTTTAAGAATCCGTACACATCGTAACAGGTATTAAGGAGGACGATATTAGGAGTGCCCTCGTACTGCCATGAGAGGCGATCAAACTCCATTTCGGCCCAGATCTGGGCCCCGGTGGTGTTGGGTGCTTCTTTCGTAGCGCAAGCGGGCAAGAGTATGCATGCTGCAATGAGCACGAGCTTGGCTAGATGGGACTGCATACGGCTCTCCGGGTTACGACTGGGTCGGGCCTGCTTCCGACTTAAAAGTTTTACATTTACATGGTGCCATGTCACGCAAACGGACTAGATACCTATGGGATCGGCAGCCCAGCCAGGCTGCTTTAGATTATTTCCTGCGAGGTTGAATCCGCCTGTTTATTCGGTGCGCTCCTCGCCGAAGTGTATTCTGGGCGAATTAGAGCGGTCAATAGACCCGGATGGCCGTAAAACCAGGGAACCAATTTTTCGCCGGCGGGAAGCTATCCGTACAGGAAAGCATCACTCGCCAAGTACATTCCAATAAGGACAAGAGCAAGAAAAGTGCCTAAAAATGAGACCCAAGCAAAGACCTGGCCCATCTTCTCACTTTTCTGGGTAGTGAAACCAATGTAACTATCGTTTCGCCCGGCTCCGACCCACTCTAACGCAATCATAGACCTCATCGCTGCGTCCTCCTCATACAAATAACTTGATTACTATCTTCCTTACAACAGGCCATTATAGCACATGCAACGTGTTCTTGCCTGTTTTCCACGAGTGTCCTTGTCACACATATCTATATTCTAGTTTCGCGCAGCACTATGCCATTCTTTTTCTAGTTCGGCAGATTGACACCCCTTCACAGCCCTTGCCCTTAAGTTACACTCAAAGACTCAAGGCAGCGTAAGATTAGAGGCCAAGGAAGGGTGCGAGTGGTGGTTAAGCGGCGATTTGTTTGGAGACTTGTTCTAATGGCAGTTTTTTGCACAACCTTGATTGGCGGGCTCCCATGGATCAGTCCGCGCCTCGTTAGTTGGGCAACGTTTTTCCCCGAGCCGGGGGTTCAATTGAACCCGGAGGCTTTTCCGGCTCCCATTGAAACAGTATACCTGGAAACAGAGGACAGCGTTCGAATCAGTGGCTTTTTCATTCCCCGCGAGAACAGCCGACGCGCCGTCCTCTTTCTTCACGGAAATGCTGGGAATGCCTCTCATCGATTACCAGACGCGGTCGCATTGTGGTCTCTCAATGCCAATGTTTTGCTGCTGGACTATCGCGGCTATGGGCTCAGTGAGGGCACTCCATCGGAGATTGGCGTCTATCGGGATGCAGAGGCAGCGCTTTCCTATTTGATGAAGGATCGGGGCTTTTCAATTGAGGAGATCGTGATTTTTGGACGATCCATTGGTAGTGCCGTGGCGGTTCACATCGCTCAAGAGAAATCAGTCAACGGACTCATCCTGATCAGCCCACTGACCTCCGGGAGGGATGTTGCACGTTCCCAGGGGTTGAATTGGGCCTTGCCGATCATGGGGGATCCGTTTAATTCCCGCGAAAAAATCAGAAACGTAAATGCCCCAGTGATGGTGATTCACGGTGATCGTGACGAAATTCTTCCCGTTGAAATGGGGGAGACACTTCATCATGAAGCGCCGGATGGAAGAGGATTTTTTGTCATCCCAGGGGCAGGCCACAACGACCTTATTGAACGCGCTTCGGATTCATTTTTCGGTTATATCAGAACTTTTTTCGCCGATCTCGAATCAAGTGAAGAATAGATCTTTACTCAATCATGGCAAAACAATTAAATGCAGAGTCAACGGCCTGCACCGTCCCTACACCATATCCTCCTGCGTCTGTTCCCACATAAAACAGCCCTTGGATCGGGGACTTTGAAGCGGGTTTATGGCGACCGCATTGGCCCACGATTTGCCCCAACCCAATCGCCTCGCCCCCTTGGTTGGGTAGCACTTGATCCCTCGCAAGTTTAGAAACCTGGGACGGTCCCCCGCGCTCCTTGAATTCAAGCGCAGGCAATAAATCAGGAAACAGTTTTCCAACCATTTCATCAATTTTATCCCAGAGCACCTCCACTTCCTTGGCCTGCGGATCTGGAGCGCAGAGCGTACTGGCGATTACAATCTGCTTACCTTCGGGAGCCATATCACTATCGTAATTTGAGGGCACAACAATCCAAAGTCCTACTTCATCCGGCACTCCCCCTGCCCTTACTTTTTGATAGCGCTCCGAATCCCAAACGGTCTCACCAGAATAAGTTAGATAAAGAGGCCTATCCAACACAGCCTCACTAAGAAAGTAACGGGTCGTCAAGAGCGTCATGCCGGGCTCTAGATTCTTTATCTGGTCTACATATTCCCGTGCAAAATGCTCTTCCCCTACCAGTTTCAAAACGGTTGGCTGGATACCTGCATTACTGATCACGATAGGCGAGCTATAGGGTTTGTCTTTGGTGGTAACTCCAGTCACTTGACCGTCTTGAACGTCAATACTCTCGATCCTTTGATCCGTTAGTATTTCACCGCCATGATTCAGGATATAGTCTGCCAGGACTCGACCGACTCGTTCGTATCCGCCTTTGAAATAACCAGCGGCTCCCTTTGTAGCCATTTCTTGCAAAATCTTTACTTGCTCCGACGCTGACGCAGTATCACTCAGTGCCAACAGAGAAATATTGGAGTGCATATCCATATATTCAATGAGCGGGCGTGGAAGTTCGAATCGAGCCATGAATTCCTTCATGGATACATCGTCCAGTTCATCTACCTGTTCCGGGGCCATCAAGACAAGTTGAGCTAGAAAACCCAAAGCACTTTCCCTCTCGTTCTCATCTAACTTCCACAAATCAAAGAGGGGGCTTGGGTCGGCTACATCTTTCGGGCGGCTATCTATAAAATCATATCGTCCCGAACGGCCCTTGTAATAAAATCCTACGAGCGGTTCATCCGATTCATAGTCCCAAGCAGGTTTCAATTCCGACTCGATACCAAGCTTCTCAAACAGAGCATGAAAAGCATTATCCTTCAAGGGCATGTAGCCTATGGGCCACATCTCGTATTTGAAGCCCTTCCTTTCAAAAGTCAGACCCTTCCCACCCACCCTCTTGTTTTTTTCTATAAGCAAAATTTTCTTTCCGGCCTGGCCCAACAGAGCACCCAGAGCCAGGCCACCCATACCGCCACCTACAATAATCATGTCATAGTCGTTCATTTCTGTATTTCCTATTACCGGAAAGGGGGCACCAAGCACCATTCACTTCACTTTATACAAGATCCTCTATTGCAAGGAAGTTAACAACTCTTCCCGCCCGTACTCACGTCACCTGGAGTCGTCGCATTTTTTTATAGAGGCCCTCCAAAACGCGTCATTAAAAAGTGCGTCCACTGACAGTCTTTGAAAGCCGGGTAGCCTGAGTTGAGGTTTCTATTAGGATTCTACTGATTGGGCTTTAGGCGAGAGATCTTTGGCTGATTGGGCTTTAGGCGAGAGATCGCGGGGGCCGGTTTCTTCGGGAGCAGGATCCTCATCGGATTTTTGCTCGTAGTAGCATTCCAGAACACTCTCAAAATCGGCGTAACTTTCGTTTAGGAATCCGTACAAATCGTAGCAGGTATAGAGGATGACGATGTCGGGTTTGCCCTCGTAATTATGGGTGAGGCGATCAAACTCCATTTCAGCCCAGATCTGGTTCTGGGTGGTGACTACTTCCTTTTTTGCAGCGCAAGCTGGCAGGAGTACGCATGCTGTAATGAGAACGAGCTTGATTGCATGAAACTGCATACTGCTCTCCGGGTCACGGCTGGGTCGGTCCTATTCCCGACTCAAAGTCTTACATTTACATGGTGGCGTGTCATGCAAACGAATTGAATAATCATCGCATCGGTAGCCCACCTCTGCTGCTTTAGATTATTCCCCGCGAGATTGAATGTAGATTCAAGGTAGTCTAGCAAAGCGGTTGAAACGATGGATAGGATTGATAATCCTTTAGGGGTTATCAGTTTTCTAATCACTCTGATATTTCTTAGCGATCTTATTGGCCTTTTCGTCGTCCATCCTGAGCAGATATCCCACCAGTTCACGGTTCTGTTCAGATTCCAGGTGGGTTCCCAGTCGATCTAAGTGGGTTTCATTTCGTGTAATTCGGTAGAGAGCTGCCCGACAATAGAGGCGCATTTCGGGGTCTGATAGGCATGCCTCAAGCGTGGATCGGCTCTCCGGAGTATCGAAATAACCGAGGGCGAGCGCGGCGTCTTGCCGCGATATTCTAATACTAATATCTGTCGACATATTCCCTGAAGACGCATATTTCGATGTACGAACATCCAGCGCCCGCACAAGGTGTGGCACAGCCCGCACATCCCCTATCGCGGCAAGGTGCCCGGCAATCCCCATCGAAAAATTTGCCGATCTCTCGGCGGGCAACTTCTCAGCCAAGAGTTCGAAGGCACCTTCGGGCTTGAGACGCGACAGCGCCGATCCGGATGACCGAACGGTGCAGGTGCTCTCTCCTTGCGTGAACAGCAACTTGAGCCACTCGGCAGCATGCTTATCTTCCAGAATTTGAAGGGCTCTCTCTTCCAAGTCCCCGTGATATAGATGAGTGAAACACAGTAGCGTGAGCCACTGAAGCGCCAACTCTCCGTCATCTACTTCTAACTTGTCTACCAAAAGTTTCGCACTCGCCGGCTCGCCAGTGGTTATAATTTCCGCGATCTCAAAATCCTCCTCACTGAATTCGATATCGAGAAACTCCGGTAAGCTACTGTAGAAACTTGCCTTCTTTTCATACATCATCGACAGTTCGGAGCTTCCTTTCTCCTTTTGCAGTTCGGCCATGACGCCATTGACCAACGCACTTCGCGGCTTGGACTTGAGCGCCTTCTCTGCATAGGAGATCGCTTCCTCCGCCCGTCCCAAGATGCCGAGTGTCTCTGCTAGCTTTATCAAAATCAGAGGGTTTTCTTCGTCTGCCTGCAGCATCTGTCGCCAAATCTCTAACGCGCGATCGAATTCCTCAAGATCCATACTTAATAGCCCGATCTGCCCCTGCAGTTCCGGGTCTGGGGCATATTGGAACGCCTGTTCAAGTGCCTTTCGGGCCTCGCTGAGGTGCTCCCTGCGAAACACCACCATCTCTTCCTCACTCAGCATCGCATCCGGTTTGATCACGACCGCACCATAAGATCTACTCTTAGCCGGTCCATCTTCGGCCAACTGACGGTGAAGATTGGCCAAATGGGAGAGCATATCGACGTCCTCGACCGTTCCCGAGAGGCCGGCATTCAGCACAGCAATCGCTCCCTGCACATCACCGCTGTAGGCGAGCAAAGAGGCGTGGACAATTCGGCTATACGCAGAGCCACGGCTTCGGGCGTGCAAATCGGTCAAAACACTGATCGCCGACTTGACTTCACCGCCCTCAACGAGCGATGTCGCCTTCTCCACCGTAGCGGCGATCTCTTCATTGCCGACAGTATCGTTGTCAGAGGGGATATTGGGGCCCTCGGCCTCTACCGGCGGAAGTGGGGCCTCAACTCTTGCCTTGGCTAGACCTCCGGTGCACACAATCACGAGCTGAGTCATTAGAACGAAAGCCAGCACGAACAAACAGCGCATCACATCTCCCCTTCTTCCACTTTCCGAAACCTAGACGGAACCAACGTCAATAGAAATGGGAAGCTCCGAAACCACATCGACGTAACGCGGCTCCTTGTAATTGGTCATCTGCTCCCGGTCCCAGGCGATCCCCTCGTGCTCAAACAAGCCGTTCTTGATTTTCACTTTGCTGCATGCAGTCCTGCGATGTATCCAAACGTCATGGCCGGTCCCAGTGTGCCACCGCCACCCGGGTAGGTGTTCCCCATCACCGATGCCGCCGTGTTGCCCGCGGCGTACAAGCCGTCGATGATACTCCCGTCCTCTCTCAACACCTGCGCGAGTTCATTGGTCACCAGTCCGCCCTTGGTTCCCAGATCACCCGGGTACACATCGACCGAGTAAAAGGGCGGCTTCTCGATGGGCGCCAGGCTGGGGTTGGGCTTTACGCTCGGGTCCGCATAAGAGCGATCATAGGCGCTGTCGCCGCGGCCGTAATCCAGATCCTTGCCGGTGCGAGCGAACTCGTTGAATCGCTCGACCGTTGCCACCAACCCATCTGGATCGACACCGGCCTCGCCCGCCAACGCCCTCAGAGTGGCGCCCTTTTTAATGTATCCGTTCTCGATGAGCTTTTTGGGTGTGTATCCTGGCGACAGCAAGCCGAGGAGGTAGTTGTTCCTGAAGCGCTGATCCATGATGAAATGTGCCGGGATGGTGACGCCGTCCTTCCTATTGCACTCGTACATGCGGTGAACGACATCGATGTAGGAGGAGGCCTCATTTGTAAATCGCCTACCTGCCGAATTGACGATGATGTTCCCGGGGTAAGACCGCTCCACGAGCAGGAACAACGGCGGATCGCCGGGCTTCATGATCGTCGGGCCCCACCACGCATCATCCATCAGATCCACGGCGGCTCCGATCTTCATCCCCATACGTATGGCGTCGCCCGTGTTGCCCTCCGCAGCGGATGTCCATTTCGTGCTCACAGGCTTCGGTAGGAACTCTTCCCGCATCGAAGCGTTTTGAGCGAACCCACCTGCAGCCAGCATCACGCCCTTTTTAGCGCGGATTGCGATGCTTCGGCCTTCCTTTTCCGCCAGGACGCCGGTCACGCAGCCGCCCTCCAGCACAAGCTCGCGCAACCCCGTCTCGGACCACACCGGAACATCGTTCTTCTGCAAGGCATGGAAGAGGCTGGCGGAAAGCGCCCTGCCCATGGCCACGTGCCTGCGTCTGAACAGGTGGCTGAAAAAGTTTCTCAACGAAATTTTTATGGCGGTGGGGAGAAATCTTGGGTTGGTTTTGCACAGAAGAAACTTTTTAAAATCCTGGATGTCAATCGGCATCAATCGTTGGGTCGCGTGTTCATGGTCGCGCAGGCGGCCGAAGTCACGTCCGAGTTTCCGCCCGACAAACACCGGAACGTAAACGGTGCGACCGTTCGCGACACCTCCCGGGCGCTCAGGGTAGTAGTCAGGGAACCCGTGCGTCATGTTGAATTGGAGATGAGTGCGATCGGCCAGGTACTTCAGCATCTTGGAACCGTTCGCGACGAACGCCTCCTGCTTCTCTCGGGGAGTCCGGTCTCCGACCGTACTTTGCATGTACAGGCACCCATTTTCGAAGGAATCGGGGATAGCGGCCTGCTCCATGAGGTGGTTGTTGGGTATCCAGATGCCGCCGCCTGAAACGGCGGTGGAGCCGCCGACAAGCTGCGTCTTTTCCAGGACGAGCGACTCCAGCCCTTCCAGCTTCGCCACCAACGCCGCAGTCATGCCTGCCGCGCCGGAGCCGATGACGAGCAAATCGGTTTCCTCATCCCAATCTCTCATAGGCATCGGTTGTGAACCTGGCTCCACCCCAACTCCTCACTCTCGGAACTAGCGATCCGATAAATCTCCGGCTCTGCGAAACGTACCGAAGCGTCTTCAAGAAAGCTCTAGCCGCAGCCGACGGCTGGGCATCTCGTTATGAATCTAGATGGCCGGAAAGCTGACCCCAAATCAAAAAAATAGGAAGGGAAGGACAGATTTAACCTGCTGAAGTAAGGCTCAGTCACCTCTATTTGTCATAATGATGTTACGGAGTGTCGGAATGCTACTTATTCTTATCAGACTCTGGTTAGTTTAAATCAAAGGAATAAAGATGATCTCTATCTTAGACTTCGAAGAGCGTTCGCTAAACGGCCCGGTAATGAAAAGCGATGAGTTCGATATCGCCTTTTCAATGAAGGTCAGAGAACTCGTCAAGAAATACAATATTAAATACAACTCCGCAGCCCTGGTCGCCGATGACGAAACAGCCGATGCGGTTTTCAATGCCGGCGTTGACCTGTTAGCGGATATCGGGCTTTATCATTTAAATACCCAACGCGTCATTAAATATTCAAGAGAGGAGATCCTGGCCTTTGTCGAGGAGCGCAAGCAAAACCCAGGCAAGGTAGTGCTTGGGAAAGGCGCGGAAGAGATGACCATCGAGTACCGTAAAAGTACCGATAGGCGCCCGGCCACTATGTATGCCGGGGTTGCAGGTGAAATGACAGAAGATGAGATCGCGCCGCTGATAACGATGTTTGGTCGCGAAAGAAAAATCAAAGGGTTTGGTATCTGTGGCGGGATCACCAAAGTCGGCAATGTCGCACCCAGGGCAGGACTACCAAGCGAAATCCATTGCGCCCTATGGGAACAGCAAAAAATAGAAGAGACCCTGGAAGCGATTGGCCGAGTCGGCATGAATGTCGGCTTGTTGTGTACCGCCAGCACCGTCAGTGCAACGATGCACGTTATCGACAACACTTTTAGGGATGCCAGCAATACCCATATTGGCGCCCATATTATCCCCGAGCAGAAACTGGACTGGGATAGATTTCTGCTCGCTAATTACTGCCACAGCAAAGGAATCACTCCATGGCAAAGTGCCATGTCGATGATCGGTGGTCTGTGCAGAGATGGCGCTGATGCCGCGGTAGGGTTGGTCGCTAACATGTTGGGTCAGATGAGTTACGGCCATGGAGCAATATGCAGCATATACCCAACTCACCTCGACGGTACCTGGTCAACCCGACCCACCATCTGGGCGGCATCGGCGGCCATGCGTGCCTCAGAAAGAAATATTCGCTTAGCCGTAGGCAGTGGGGCTCTCGGCAGTTACCAATGGTGTGGACATCGTTCGGGCATATTGCAGAGCGCCGCAACAGCACTTGCCTATACGGCCAGCGGTTTTTCCTATACTTGGCTGGCCGGCTCTCCCTTAGAAGCTGTCTTAATCGATGAAATTCTAAACATCGCTGCCAATATGGAACATGAAGAACTCAAACAACTCGCTGAAATGGTAATGAAAAGAGTCGACATTGCTGTGTTAGAGGAGACACCATTTCCAGGGGTACCCCACTACAGGGATATCTATGACCTTGAGACGCTACAACCCCGACCTGAATATCAAATTCTGTTTGATCGTGCGAAAGAGGAATTACTCACGCTGGGCATACCTCTAAGCGCAGATGGCCGGTAAGCCGATCCCAAACCAATAAGGAGAAGCAAGGTTTCGACACCCGAGAGCAACCATTATGGAAAACAGAGGTGACTGAGTCTCAATTCATCCACTTGAAACAAAGAGACCCATAGGTCTTCACAACTCCCCAACTCATGACACGTAAAGGCGTTTCTTTTTTTTATAGAGGCCCTCCAAAACGCGTCATTAAAAAGTGCGTCCACTGACAGTCTTTGAAAGCCGGGTAGCCTGAGTTGAGGTTTCTATTGGGATTCTACTGGTTGGGCTTTAGGCGAGACATCACGTTCGGATTTCGGCCTGAGATCGCGGGGGCCGGTTTCTTCGGGAGCAGGATCCTCATCGGCGTTTTGCTCGTAGTAGCACTCCAGAACACTCTCAAAATCGATGTAGTCTTCGTTTTGGAATCCGTACAAATCGTAGCAGATATAGAGGATGACGATGTCGGGTGTGCCCTCGGTTTTATGGGCAAGGCGATCAAACTCCTCTTCGGCCTGGATCTGGGCGATCCCTGGCGCGAATACTTCTTTCGCAGCGCAAGCTGGCAGGAGTATGCATGCTGTAATGAGCACGAGCTTGACTGTATGAAACTGCATACTGCTCTCCGGGTCACGGCTCGACCGGTTATTTCCGATTCAAAACCTTGCATTTACATGGTGGCGCGCCATGCAAACAAATTGGATGATCAACGCATCGGTAGTCCAGCCAGGCTGCTTTAGAATTTTTACAGTGAGACTGGATATAAGGCCCAACGGTCTTCTAACACCTCAAAAATCATGTCACTTGGAGCCGTCGCATTTTTTTATAGATGCCTTCCAAATCGCGTCATGGGAAGTGACTAGACCGGGTCTTTTCAATGCATAAAAGTTTTCGAGACGAAGGGAGATGTCATAGCACGAAGCAGCGCGCTGTAGCTGATTTGAAATGTCGTTTCCTGGCCAACAAACAGATCATCGTTGACAGATTCCACAATAAGGTGGTCACTACTAGAATCAAGAATCTTAATCCCTTCAGGTGCCTGGAGGCCAACCGGGTCGATATCCTGAATGCCAATGGCCAGAATGCTCTGCCTCACAGTGCCACGGTCGACAACAGATGCGGCCTCTCCAAAGGCAGTCTGCGCAAGTTCACCCGAGGGCAGTGACGGTTTACACTTTGATTCGATCACTTCGGCCACAAGGGTAATGGCATCTGTGTGCAAGCCATTAATCGGTCGGCGGTGAAGTGTCTCGCAACCTAGCAAGACAGCTTCACCTAATCGTAGATTGTTTATTCGCCCTGTGTCTGCTCCTGCGTCACTCAATGCCCACTGAATATTGGCCGAGTTACCACCTGATACCGTTTCTAGCGTCACATCAAAGGTCGCCTCAACACGGTCTGCAAGCTCGGATAACATGCCCATGTTCGTAGCATCAGGTGAGGCACCACTGCGACAGGCCAGGTTTGCGCCGATACCTTTTAAACAGATATTCGGCAGGCTGAGAACCTGGCGTACCGTGTCTATCAGATCCTCGGGCATAATGCCTTCGCGGAGGTCGCCCAACTCGACCATCAGTAGTACTTGATGGATGCGCCCTTGTTTTTCGGCCTCAACAGAGAGCTTTTTTATAACTTCGATTTCAGTGTTGAAGCTCATATCCGCATACGTGACAACCTGCTCAACCTGGCTGAGCATGGGTGTACGAATCAGCGTCATCGAAACGTCTTTCATCAAGACATCTTTCCCGGAAAGACACATGGCCTGGATGTTTTCGATACGTGAATCACCCAGTGCGTTTACCCCAGCCCGCACCAGGGTGCTTGCAATCTCTGCTGATCCGAGGGTCGCCTTGGTTACACCCGTCACTGAAATGCCGCGTTCAGCAAGTCGCGTAACCAGTTCATGAGCGTTGTGGTAAATTTTGTCGAGATCGATTTCTAGCCGGGGGGCTGCCACCACTATGCGGCCGTCGGCAGATTCACTTTAAGACCCGGGAATGCAGCCAGCACCATCGCTACCAGATGCTTGGGGGAGCGAGTCAATGCATCAGTTACCGGGATACCCAGTTCATTTTCGTACCGAACGATGGCGGCGCACACTTCAACATCATTCATATTTTCGTGGTTTATGGTCAAACCGATAAC
>PIVT01000348.1 GCA_003353845.1 Pseudomonadota bacterium
GACGTCCACCTAGGCACGTAGATAAACCGCTATCCCCTTAAGCCCCATCCTCTTCCTCCGGGTCTTCCTCGGGCCCATCTTCCTCGCCGTTGTCGAACTCGTGGTCGTTGGCGGGGTCCACCTCGACAGCCCCCACCACGTCAACTGGACGGGGGTCTTCATTTACGTCCATGTCCGTGATATTGAGGCAGGTGGGTGGCGTTTGTGTCCAGGCGCCGGCTCCTTTGAGGTCGTCGATGCTCCCAGAAAGACCATCGGCCACGTGGTCACAGTCTTTAGTAATCCACGCGTTGATGTGCTTCTTAGCGGTAAGCCAGCAGCCTGCCACGTTCACGGCGTTCCACGTCGTACCCTGGCCGTCCTCACCGCCGTAGAAGCCCATGCGGAGGTGGAGGCGCGCCGTCTTGAGATCACGGCCGGGGTAGTACATCCCTGCCGCCCGCTGCTTCGCCGCGCCCCAAACGAGCTCGATGGGCTGGAACTTCGGGCAGTAGGGGGGGGTCCAGACGATGCCGTAGCCGCGAGTTCGGAACATGGCCTCAACTTTTGAATCAAGGGCCTCAGGTTTGTTCGCCTTTAGCCATGCGACCGCCGCATCGGTTAGTTCTGGCTCTGATGGGCCGTTCGGCCCCTTGCGCGCGTACACTGTCCCCGCTTCACCACTCGCCGGCGCCTTCGCTCCTTCTTCGCGATGTGCGCGGCAGTCCTCGGGCTCCACCGTCGGTACGGTAAACTCCTTTTCGACATAGACCCCGCCAACTGCGCGCAGGACCTTGATGGACTCGCACCCGGCAATGCGCAACACGTGGGCATTGAGCGCCTTTGTGGCTGAGGAGAAGCATGGTGTTGAGCATAACAACGAGAAGTATCTTGCGAGCCATAAAGTCAAGAATCACGCCTGGCGTGCTACTGAGAGATGTGATCCAGCGCTTAGCTGTGCGTTGAAACTCGAGTTTTGCTCGCGCGTCTGCGCCTTGTCGTTTGGCGGGGGTCGGCTGCTTGCCTACACGCTTATCCTTCGGCGGCCGGCCAGCACTCGTCTCGTTGGTGTTTGGCGATTTCCCCCCGCTTTTCTTTGGCATACAAAATCTGACAAAAATGGCCATAAGTTAGGTTCACGGATGAGAATCGAAAAAAGCTATTGTCATTCCATGGAGAAGGAGTACACCCAAGCGTGTACCAAACCCTGGCTTCTGAGGCGATCTGGGGCCCGAGATTATATTTCCCCCAACAAGGGGTCGCTCAACGCGCGTTAAAAGCGGGCGGGTGATCTTCAACTTAACACTGATCAAACAAGAAGCAGCCTCTGAAACTGGGGATTTCGGTCGAGGGTACTCACATAGCTTGCTGAGGATGCCACGACGTCAGGTGGGGCGTGGGTGAGCCTGTTCCGCCACGAGAGAGTTCGAGGAGGGTGTGACGAGGTGCGGCGTTAAATACAAAACTCCGGTGATTATCACAAAAAAAATCTTTTTACCAACCCCCCCTCAGAAAAATAGCAGTAGACAAAAGGCAAAGGAACCTAGAAGGGGAAACAACAAAAGGAATCACCCAAAGAGAATCAGAGAAAAATCAA
>PIVT01000349.1 GCA_003353845.1 Pseudomonadota bacterium
GATCTATTGCGCCCCGAATCAGGTGCCATCGCCACGTTTCCGTCGGATGAATTATGTGGAATCGTACCCCTCGGTGGTTTCCAAACCTATTCAAAAATGGACGCTTACAGAAATCGGCAAAAATTCAACCGTCACAACAACATTGCGAGAGACGAGGAGTGACTCTTGCTCAAAGTGCACAAAGGGTGGCGCGATTTCGGTTGAAATTCGCGTCACCACTCGCCGCCTCTCGCCGCCGATCGATGACGAAGAGGAAGACCGAACTTCGCCCCAACTGCGAAACGATTGCGATTGGCGTTGGCCTGAAGGGCTTGCCCCGTTGCTGAATCTCGATGCACACCTTTCGCTGCGAAATTGGGAGCTCAAACCAGGTCATGTTGCCCCATTGCGGCTTGTCGGAACGCACCTTTCGGTGCGGCATTGGGCGCTGGAAGGAAATCAAGTTCAGCTGATTTCAAACGCTACCCGATACTACTACTCAGCTTCGTCTTGGGCTAGCCATAGATACCTGCTTCTTGATGAGCGCACGGAGTACTTTGAGTGGCTCTGCACCGTTCAATCACGATGCTTCGGATTGCCACCGGGCTTGGTCTCCCTCGGCGGCAACTCTGCATTTCTCAGCGGCTACGAAGCCGGCTCGGCTGTCGGATACCTCTGCGTCAAATGGGTGCGCATGCTCGTGAAATCACCTCAGAGTTGCGCCTTTGCCATGGTGCCAACATTGATGGTACTCACGCCACTCGTCAACAACGACCCGCTGTTGGTTACGCACGGCATCGCGGCATTCCACTCAGGTGTCAAGGTCGCTTCTCTGATTGCAACAGACGGTTCCGTGCTCGTGGTTGCGACCCCGCTTGCTACAAACTTGCTCCTCGACCACTGCCTGGACTTCGTGCGACACCGCAATTCAGTTCAAGCGAAGCGCGAATTGGCAAAAAAGCGCCGAAGGCGGTTTAAGGCGCTGCGGAGGAAGGAGCTGCGATTGTACCGGCGGGGCTTTGGCGCCCACCTTGAAATTGCGTGCGGACGCTCGTACTGCTTTTTCAGAACGGAGAGTGGCAGGTTCGAATGGCTACCATCCTCGTCGACACGCGTCGAGAGGCTCGCTCTGCTAGCGGAAGGTTGCATTCCATGCTTTCGTCCCCCCCGCAAGCGGAACGGTCCTACTCCGCCGCCAACCTATGCGAGCTCCGAGACGCCCAATGAGGGGAGAGCTGAGGAGGAACTTGACAGCTGCCCTCTCGACGCAGATGGCTGGCCATCGGGCACAGGGACATTCTGGCCATACAGGTTTTCGGCAGAGTCGGTCGCGGGCTACAACCGTCGGATGGTAGCATATGAGGCGTACGTGGCAAAGTACCTGAACGAACCTTACGACCCTGAACGCGCGTGGGAACAAATGAGGCACGCAACGGACATCGCCGGCAGGACGACTTCCCCTTTGCGATTTCGTTGCCAGCCTTGCCTTGAGCCTCGCGTTGAGCAAGTGGGCGGTGGTGAGGAATGGCCAATGGTCAGATCTGAGCTGCCAGCTTGCGGATTTGAGTGAGCACCATATCGTCGACGGGGAGCAAG
>PIVT01000054.1 GCA_003353845.1 Pseudomonadota bacterium
AACTGCGCCATGTTCTCGCGCGTGATGTCCATGACATCGGGGTCGCGGTTGGCTTCAATGAAGGCTTCTACTTCTTTCTTATATGCTTCTTGTTCCTCGGAAAACTCGAAATCCACGAGTAGGTCTCCTTGCTCTGTGCCTATTGAATAGTAGGGGCTGTGTCTAACACCTTTGTCTGTCATCTGTCGAGAGGCGGGCGGTGCTGTTTTCCTCTCTTTTCTCTCAGGTCCGTCCGGCCTTCAAATCTTGCACGACATCGGCCCATTGGCTGGGGTCTGGCGCGCGGTTATTGGTGAGGGCGACGCTGTCGGCGATGCCATCCAGGCGCTTGGTGACGGCGGCGGCGATTTCGTTGCGCGGCCCCACCACGGCAATGGCGTTCAAGATGTCGTCGCTGATCAAGTCGGTCATGTCGTCCCAGCGCCCTTGTTTGGACAGGGCGTTTAGCTCATTGTGCACGTCTTCCCAGCCGTGGCAGGCCAGGGTGGGTTGATAGGCGGGCGTGGATCCGTAAAAGGCCAGTTGCTTTCGCGCCGCCAAGGTGATCTTTTCGAGTTGCTCCTCGGTATCGGCGGTGATGATGAGGGTGGAGCACATGATCTCCAGATCACTGCGCGAACGTCCCGCTTTGGCCAAGCCCTTCTCCAGGGCGGGCAACGTATTTTTCAGCAGCGATTCCCGCGTATTGAAGGGATGGGCGATGAATCCGTCGGCCACTTCGCCGGCCACCGCGGTCATGAGTGGGCCGAATCCACCTGTAAAAATCGGGGGCGGGCCATAGGGATTGGGGCCGGGGTTGAAGGCGGGGATCATGATGGTGTGTTGATAAAACTCCCCGCGGAAATCCAGTTTGCTGTTGACTTCCCAGCAATCCCAAATGGCGCGAATGGCCAGGACGATTTCTCGCATCCGTTTCGCCGGGTGAGACCAGGTGGAGCTGAAACGCTTTTCGATGTGAGGCTTTACCTGTGAGCCCAGGCCCAGGATGAATCGCCCGCCGCTGATGCTTTGCATGTCATAGGCGAGGTTGGCCAGGTTCATGGGGTTGCGTGCAAAGGCAATGGTGATGGCCGTGCCCAGGGTGAGGTGCTCGGTGTGCTCTGCGGCCACGGCCAGGGGCAGGAAGGGGTCGTGTTTGGCTTCGAAGGAGAAGCCTCCGTCGTAGCCGATGTCTTCCAGCTTGCGATACAGCGTGCGGGCCTCGCGCGGGTCTTCCAAGGGCGCGGTGGTGTAAACCTTCATGGGCTCTCCATACTCTCCATACATAGGCGTCAATTGCGAGGGTGTAAGTATCGATGATTTGACGAGCTCTAGGGTAGCTTATTGGCAGTACCTAAGTCAATGACCACGGTCAGTAAAAAACCTAGGACTTCTGGGGGTGCGGGGTGGAGGGAGGCCACTTTAGGCGGCTCCCAGAGAGGGATCTGAGCTTGGATTCCGGCTTGCAAGATTAAAAGGGTTGAGACCCTTTCCAGGGCCAAAATCCCGTCCATCGGCTTGGGAAAAGCGAGTGTTTGCGATACGTTCCCCGCCCGGAGGTTAGACAGATTATGGCTCAGATTAAGACCGGCTCGCGCATGCGCAGCCAAGTTTGTGCAACAGAAGTAATGGTAATCGGCGCACCCGCAGGGGAGATGGAAGTGACCTGTGGTGGTGCTCCCATGGTTGATATGTCCGAGACACCCGGCGACGGCCTTTCCATTGCGGATGGAGCGGATCAGGGAACGGTGCTCGGTAAGCGCTACACCAATGAAGCGGCTGACTTGGAGCTTTTGTGCACCAAGCCGGGCGATGGATCATTGGGAGCCAATGGTGAAACGCTGTCCTTGAAGGAAGCCAAAGCGCTTCCCTCTTCGGATTAGTTCGAACCCAGTACTCCCAGTTTCAGTCTAAGTGTCCGGCCTGGGGTTCCCGGGCTGGCTTCGACCGCGTGCGGATGTATCGCCCGGTCGGCAACTCAGCGGAAGAATGCCATGAACATCATGATGCTCCTCGAAATGGCGGCCCAGGGAATGGGCGATCGCGTTGCCTTTGTAAACGGTGACCAACGCCTTACCTACCAGGATCTTTACAACGCAGCGGGCTGCGCGGCTGAAGAGATCAAGGCCTCGGGCTGCGATCACGCAGCCGTTCTCGATGTGAGCAGCCTTGCGGTCCCCGTTGGTTTATTTGCCGCGAGTTGGGCCGGCGTTCCTTATGTGCCTTTGAATTACCGTCTCACAGGTGCCGAGTTGGACGCGCTGCTGGAGCGCATTTACCCCGCCTACTTAGTGACCGAAGCGGATCGCGTGGGGAAACTCACGCATCACAGTGAGGTGAAGCTCAGCACGCGCGAGGATTTCCTGGCCAAGGCGCGGGCCGGTACGCCTGGAGACCCCAGTTGGTCCATGGATGCCGAAGACATTGCCATTCTGCTCTTTACCAGCGGTACGACCGGCGCACCCAAGGCCGCGGTGCTGCGTCACAAGCACTTGGTGTCGTACATTTTGACCACGGTTGAATTTGCAGGCGCGGGTCCGGACGATGCGGCGCTGGTGTGCGTGCCTCCCTATCACATTGCGGGGATGGCGGCGATTTTGAGTTCGGTGTATTCCGGCCGCCGCGTGGTGCAGTTACCCAATTTTACGGCCGAGGAATGGATTCGCGTGGCGCGCGCAGAAAAGGTGACCAACGCCTTTGTGGTTCCCACCATGCTTTCGCGCATCGTCGAGATCTTGGAAGGCGAAGAGTCTGCGGGATTGCCCAGCTTGAAATCCATCTCCTACGGCGGCGGCAAAATGCCTCAAAAGGTGATTGAGCGCGCCATGAAACTCTTCCCCGAAGCCGACTTTGCCAATGCCTACGGCTTGACGGAAACCAGCTCCACCATCGCCCTCTTGGGCCCCGACGATCACCGTGATGCTGTGGCCAGCGAGGATCCTGCCGTTCGCCGACGCATTGTTTCCGTGGGTCGACCGGTTCCCGGAATAGAAGTGGAAATCCGAGACGACGAAGGCAAGCCCTTGCCCGGTGGCGCGCGCGGTGAAATCTATGTGCGCGGCGAGCAGGTGTCCGGCGAGTACGTGGGACGCGGTAGTTTGTTGGATAACGAAGGTTGGTTCCCCACACGCGATGCCGGTTCGGTGGATGAAGAGGGCTTCCTCTTCCTCGAAGGTCGCGCGGATGATGTGATTGTGCGCGGAGGCGAAAACATGTCGCCGGGCGAAATCGAAGACGTACTTCTGGAGCACGATGCTGTGGCGGATGCCGCCGTGGTGGGCATCCCGGATGAGCAATGGGGCGAGGGCGTGGCTGCTGCCGTCGTGCTCAGGCAGGGCAAGCAAGCCAGCGTGGAAGAACTTCAGGCTTGGGTGAAAGAGGCCTTGCGTTCCTCGCGTGTACCCCAGGTATTGGAGTTCCGCGATGAGCTTCCCTACAACGAAACCGGGAAACTCTTGCGTCGTGTCGTGAAAGCCGAGCTTTCGGGAGACGCAAGCTAGGAGAGTTGACCATAAGCCAGGCAACTCGCGAATTTCCGATCTTGACTCCGCTGGAGGCCATGGAGCGTCTGGCCGCCCCCTTTGCCCTCGAAGCGTATTCGTCCTTAACCGGTGAGCCCCTTCTCCTTGTGGATTTCGATGCGGGCGATGCCACACGCTTCGGTTGCAGCGAAGCGCGTGAGGTTTTCGCACAACTTCCGTGCCCCACGGTGGCGCTGCGCCGCGACCTGGAACGGCCCGCGCCTTTAATTGATTGCTTCGATGTGGTGTTGGACGATGAACGAGATCTGGAACCCATCTTGGATTCCGTGCGCCGACATCCCATTGCCTGTATGTCCGCCGTGCAATTGCTTCGCCACAGTGAAGGGCTTTCTTTGCACGAGGGATTGATTGCCGAGTCGCTGGTGTACTCCACCTTGCAAAGCGGACCGGAGTTTCAAGCTTGGTTGGCCACCCATGAAGTGAAAGAGAGACCGAGCAATCCCGAGCCCGCCGTATTGATGGAGCGCAACGGTGACGTGCTGGAGCTGCGTTTTAATCGCCCCGAAAAACGCAACGCTTTTGGTGCTGAAATGCGCGATGCCTTTGCCGAAGGCTTGCAGGTGGCGGTAAATGATCCCGATGTGAAAGAAGTACATGTCAGCGCTGAAGGCTCCTCCTTTTGTAGCGGTGGCGACTTGGATGAGTTCGGCAGCTTGCCCGATCCGGCCACGGCTCACCTGATTCGTTCTACACGCAACGTGGGGCGGTTGATGCACGCCTGCCGCGATCGTCTGCGCTTTTTTGTTCACGGTGCCTGCGTGGGCGCGGGCATGGAGTTGCCCGCCTTTGCCAATTTCGTGAGCGCGCGGGAAGGTGCTTTTTTCATGCTGCCCGAAATTGATTTGGGCTTGGTGCCCGGCGCGGGGGGAACCGTGAGCATCATGCGACGCGTGGGCCGCGAGCGAACCGCCTACCTGGCCCTGTCGCGAACCCGCATCGACGCCGAAACCGCCTTGAGTTGGGGATTGGTGGATGAAGTCCGTGGGTGAAAAGTCCGTGGGCAAGAAGTCGTGGGTGAATGGTCTAGGAAGCTTTAATGGATCCCATTAGTCAAGGCGCTTTGGGCGCGTCGCTTTCGCAATCCCTGAGTCAACGCGACAAGATCGTGGCGGCCGGTGTGTTGGGTTGGCTGTCCGGCATGGCGCCGGACTTGGATATTTTTATACGTTCAAGCACCGATCCTATCTTGTTCCTTGAGTTTCATCGCCAATTCACCCACGCGTTGAGCTTCATTCCCATTGGCGCGCTTATCTGTGCCGGGGTCATGCACTGGTTTGTGCGCAAGCGTCTTTCTTTTCGCGAGTCCTATCTCTTTTGCCTGTTGGGCTACGCCACCCATGGTCTGTTAGATGCTTGCACCACCTACGGCACTCAGTTGCTCTGGCCTTTTTCGGATATGCGCGTGGCGTGGAACAATGTCTCGGTGGTGGACCCCTTGTTTACTTTGCCCGCCCTGGCCCTGATTGTTTTTGCGACTCTCCGAAAGCAACCGCGCTTGGCGCGTTTTGCCATGGTCTGGGCCATCGCTTACCTGTGCTTGGGCGTGGTGCAACACGAACGTGCGGAAGCCGTGGGCCGTGTGTTGGCGGCGGAACGCGGACATGAACCCGTGCGCCTGGAAGCCAAACCGGGCTTTGCCAATCTCTTGCTTTGGAAGGTCGTCTACGAAGTGGACGATCATTACTACGTCGATGCGGTGCGCGTGGGTTGGGGCGTGAATGTTTATCCGGGTGAACATATCCAGAAGTTTGATCTGGCTCTTCACGCGCCTTGGTTGGATCACCAGAGCCAACAAGCCCGAGACATCGAACGCTTCCGTTGGTTCTCCAACGACTACCTGGCCATCGACGATCAAAATCGCATAGGCGACGTTCGCTATTCCATACTGCCCAATGAAATCAAACCGCTATGGGGCATCCTCTTGGATCCCCATGCAAGCAAAGAGCAACACGTGGAATATTTCACAGGTCATAGAGAGCGTTCCACGGATAAGCTGCTGAATATGTTGTTAGGCGTGCGCTAGGAAGATGAAAGAGCTTCCTCGCTGAGTGGGACGATGTCCCGAACGATAATCGCCCTCGAAGCGTTCTCCCCACAGCGCAGGGCGGTTGCGAGTCGAAAGGCCGTCATGGGTTCGTCGAAGTAGGTTTGCTTTTGTAGATGAAGCTGCCACTCCGAGGGGTTGTCATCGAAGCCGGGTGCAAAACTCATCTCTGCGGCCCCATCTTCAAGGATGCGAAATTGGATGTCGCGCAGGGGGAGTTGGAATCCCATGCCGCGAGCTTTGATGTAGGCCTCCTTGAGTACCCAAAAATCAGTGAAGCGATCTTCTTGATCGGCGCCCGCCCGGTCCAATAAATCTTCAAGTTCGACATCGGAAAACACGCGGCGTGCGACGCCTTCCAGGTTTTTGACTCGTCCGACACGTTCTACATCGACACCGCAGTCGATCTCCTGGGTCACGATGCAGGCCACGAGTCCTTTGGTGTGCGAGAGGTTGAAGCGCAAGGCTGGGATGCCATGTTCTTTGATGATTTCTGGACGACCGTGTTCCCCCTCTTGAAACCGCCAGTCAGCGGGCGATACCCGGGCGTAGCGAGAGAGGGTGGTTCGCACCAGGGCATGAGAGACACGGTAGAGTTGTCGAAGCTCTGCATTGATGAAGCGCTCTTCTTGGGCGCGTTCCTCGGAAGAGAGCAGGGCACCGTAGCGCTCAAGGTAGTCTGGATCGAGAATCTGTTCGGGGCGGGCGAGCCAAACGTGGGCCTCGTGCGCAAGAGAGGCAAAGGCCTCGTCGGGATCGCTGGGGGTTTCCGTAATCACTGGCGGCTGCTCCATGCAGAGAGTTTGCCGCGCTTTTGCCCAAAAAAACATGCCCCAAAGCTTGGAATCAGTACCTATGTCATTTGAGCCATTCCAGCCATGGCTAGAATTCCCAACAAGAGTGAAATCAACCCGACCTTGGTGAGTTGAAACAACTCCGCATTCTGGGATGATTCAGAGTAGCTGATTGAAATCGCAGCATGCTCCTCTTCAGAATCGATGGGAAAAGACCCCTTTGCTTTTACTTGATCCATCTCAACGCCTCCTCACCGCTTCGTCTGTTTCGTTGAAGACGAAGCCTGCCTCCGTTCCGCGTGTGCCTGGCATCTTGAAACCAAGAACTTGAGCGGTTTGTTAGTTCTATGTACTGCAATCCGTATGCCACGGTTTTTCATCGGTAGAGCCTTTGTTTTTTAGGTACTTAGGCGCGTGCAAGTTTTTGCGTAGGTAACTGTTTTCCGCGCTTTGGATGGTCGGGGAGCCTGTAATGCGCTGTGCTTGCGCATGTTTTGCCGATGTCCCCCACGTAGAGCTTGTCGGAGTCATCGACGGCAATGTCTTCCCAGTCATCGTTGTGGCCACCGCGCACGAGAAAGCATGGAATTAAGATGGCAGGTAGGTCGGGCAATGATGCAAGATAGATCCCGAGTCCCGGATTTGAGAAGGGAAAACTGAAATCGAACATTTTACAAGGCAGTGGAAGGTCGTGAGAGCATGAAGGAATTTTTGGCGGACCTCGCTGGTTTGCAGAGCGCTGCCGATCCGGTCGCCGTAGCGACGCTTGTTCGTGTAGAAGGCTCCGCGCCGCGGCTACCGGGTGCCCGGCTCTGTTGTACCCGCGCCGGGGTGATACAGGGGTCCGTTTCTGCGGGCTGCGTAGAAAACGACGTATTTGAGCGAGCTTGCCAGGTCTTGGAGAGTGGTGAACCGGCACTGGTCAATTATGGCATCGCAAAGGAAGAGGCCTTCCAGGTGGGACTCAGCTGTGGGGGGTCCATTGATGTTTTGATCGAGCCATTTCAGGAAGGCCAGCTTTGGGGACAGTTGCGCGAGGCCGTCGCGGCTCGTCATCCGGTGTTGTTGGCCACGGTGATTACACCCGGTGGCTTTCTTGGAAAGAGACTGTTGTTATCTGCGGATGAGCTTGTGCGGGATGGATTCCCAGAGACCTTCGAAAGTGAGTTGAAGACGGTCGCTCAAGAGTTGATGGATGCGGGAAGTGCGGCCCGGGTGCAGAGCTTTGGATCGGAAGGGGCAGGAAAAGGGGCAGGGAAAGAACTCGAAGTCTTTCTCGAGCCGATCTTGCCGCCCCGTCGTCTGTACATCGTGGGTGGGAACCATATTGCGATTCCTCTTTGTCAGCTGGCCAAGCGCTTGGGCTATTTTGTCGGCATCATCGATCCTCGCAGCGTCTTTGCCTCGCGTGAGCGTTTTCCCGACGCCGATGAATTGCACTGTGTTTGGCCCGAGGAATTCTTTCACGAGACCAAGCTGGATCCCTACTCCTGCTTGGTCACTTTGAGTCACGATATGAAATTCGATGTGCCCGCATTGGCACATGCCATGACATCGGACACGGGGTACATCGGTGCCCTGGGCAGTCGCAAAACACACGCGAAGCGCAGTGAGGAGTTGCGTTCGCAGGGTTTTGACGACGACGCCCTGGCGCGGATTCACTCTCCCATTGGCTTGGACCTGGGCGGGCGCGCACCCGAAGAGATCGCCTTATCCATTTTGTCCGAGATGCAAGCCGTTCGTTACGGACGCGAGGCCATCAACTTGCGCGAGCGCAAGGCGCCTATTCACCATGACGGATAAAATCACCATCGCCGATGAAGATTGCCAACAATGCTTCCCGCTTTTACCGCTTACGGCGGTGATCCTGGCGGCCGGGTGTTCGCAGCGCATGGGTCGAGCCAAACTGCTGATTCCACTGCAGGGCCGCCCGCTATTCCAACATGTTGTGGATCAGGTCGCGGAGGCTCGTTTTCGTGAGATTGTATTGGTGGTGGGCAGTGAGGCCGATGCGGTGTTGGGGGCCCTGGAGATCCCAAGGAATTCCAATCTTCGCGTCGTGCGGAACGAAGAGTTCGCGCAAGGTCAGGGGAGTTCTCTGCGCAGGGGGCTTCTGGCAGTAGACGCCGCTTCTCAAGGGGCCGCCATTTTCCTCGGCGATCAGCCAGGGATTGCTCCGGCTTTGATTGATGAGTTGGCGGCGCAATTTATCTCCGGCACCACCCCGGCCTTGCGGCCAGTGTACCTGGGAGAGGGCGGGGAAAAAGTACCCAGCCACCCCGTGTTCCTTCGCAAGTCCGTTGTCCATAAGGTCTTGGATGAGATTGAAGGAGATCGTGGCTTGCGTGGAATTTTTGCCGACCATCCAGATTGGTTGTGCGAAGTGACTTGTGCAGGCTCGGTCCCCAAAGACATTGACACGCCGGAAGATCTCGAAGCCTACTCCTAGCCCTCCTTGGCGAAGGCTTCGGCCCGTCTCTTCAAGGCGACACCGTTGGCTGTAAATCCTTCTCTGACCTTGCGGGCATAAAACAGGCGCACGACGGGGCTGATGATGCCGCTCATGCGCTCATAGGTCTGGTAGCGCGTGTTCCCATTGGGCAGTGGAGAAATGTGCTGTACACGCTCGGCATTAAAGGGACGGGAGATGACCGAGTAGGCCAGGCAGGCGTTCTCTTCCCACACCGTCAAGGTTTCGTTTTGGTCAAAACCGGACTCGGGCAAAGCTGCACCCTCACTTAAATCATAAGGGCCCCAGACCGGGCCAAAGCTGACGGTGTCACCGGCTTTGGCTTCTTTGTCGAGCCTGAAATAGCGATTGAGGGGATTCCATTCGGGGTAGCGGTCGAAGCCCGTCATGATTTGCCACACCAAGGGCACGGGGGCCTGAATCTCGACAGGCTCGGCGAATACGATTTTGGCGAACAGGCCTGGCACATTGCAGGGCTGCAGTGGGTCGAAAGGCCCGAAAGTGGATGTGAGCACTGCGGCTCCCTCCCTCATAAAAAGAAAAGTGATGAGTCTAGAGTATGCCGCAAAAGTTGAGGATTAGAGCTGTTGGCGATTGGCTAGAAAAGCCGCGAATTCCTGGTCGTCGCCTTCGATGTGTTGGGTCAACCAGTCCCGCACGAGGTGGAACATGCCGTCGGCGATCTGAACATTCCCCGATGCAAAGGCTTTCTTGAATCGATTGATCTTGCGCTCGAAGCGTCGGTGCTCTTGGGCATGGAAATCTGCCTTGGGATAGCCGGTCTCCAGGAAGTGGCTCTCTTCTGTAGAAAAATGAGTGAGGGCGTGATCGGCCAGGCTGTTCAGGATCAGGTGGATCTCGGTGCTGGGGTTGTCTTGGTCCATGGCCAGCTCGAGTCGCCGCATCAAAAAGAGGAGTTCTCGGTGTTCTTCGTCAATTTCTTCGACGCCGACTGAGAGTTGTTCATTCCATAACGCCGTGGAATTCATATAGTGTGGGTTCCTGTTCCGGGTGCAGCCTGAATAATCAATACAACAGGTCCTGTTTCAGTTCTATCGGAATTTTAAGCCTTGTCTTTAGAAGGAGTTACACCGCCTAGGCCTGAAAATCCAGGGAACGTGGCCTATAGTCCGCCCCGCATTAGCGATTTAGTACCGCTCCCCATCTAGGGACAATATCAGCGATTCGTGAAGAATTGGTGCACTAAACCAGGATAAGCATAAATGGCCATTGAGATTAAAGAGACCTTCCAAGTGAGCGCTCCCATCGATGAGGTGTGGCGCTTCATGATCAACCCCGAAAACGTTGCGGCCTGCATGCCCGGGGCTTCCATTGCCGAAGTCATCGATGAGAAAAGCTTTATCGGCAATATCAAGCTCAAAGTGGGTGCTGTGACGGCCAAGTACAAGGGAAAGATCGCCTTTGTCCAGCTCGATGAAGCCAATTACACCATGGAAATGCTGGCCGAGGGCAAGGAGCCTGGCGGCGGCACGGTGACGGGTACCATCGGGAGCCATTTGGTGGCTCTGCCCGACGGCGGCACTGAGGTTTTTTGTGAGTCCAACGTCGATCTTACGGGCAAGATTATGCAGGTGGGTCGGGGCATGATCGAAGGTGTGTCGGCTCAGCTGTTCAAGAAGTTTGCCAACAATACCAAGAAGTTTTTGGAGGCCCCCCCCCGCGAGGAGGCCTCTGGCGCCCCGGGAAGCGAGGGTGGGACTGCGCAGCCGCCACCAGCTCCTCCCGTGGACCTGGAAGACTCCATCTCAATTTTGCCGCTGATCTTCAAAACCCTCTGGGCCAAGATCCTTAAGCTTTTCGGCTTTGGGAAATAGTTTCTAACTCGCGAGGAAGGCTGAGAAACCTCGAAAATACGAGCACCTAGAGCGGTGGCAGCAGCTTGACGCGACTGGGGGCGACGGCTAAATAATGGCCCGCATCTTTCCATTTTTTCCGGATGTGCGGTCCCCGTATCCAGGTTCCTTATTGGCCCGAAACCATGGGCTAGAACGCATGGGTTGGAGCGTCCCAGGTTCGACTTGATCTGGAAGTTGTTTTTTGAATGACCCCTGGTAAAGAGGGGGTACGAGCAATCAATGTCCCGCTATCTCGCAGCACGTGACGCTTTTGACATGCCATCGCCAAAACAATGAGGAAGAGAACGCCATGAGTAAAAACCAGTTCGAACGCCTTTTCGCACCCTTGCAGGTAGGGCCGATGCTAGTCCCAAACCGCATCTGCGAGACCACCAATACCATTAATTCATCGATGATTCCCGGTGAAGTCGACGAGAACTACATCGCGCATCACGGCGCCAAGGCTCGGGGCGGTACCGGCTGGATTGGCAGCGAGACCTGGCTGCTCAACTTCCCGTTTCCTCCCGAAACGCCGGATGAGATCGGTCTCTCGGTGGGGTTTGCCTCACATTACTCCGTCTATCAAAGTCCCCCCTTCATCGAGGGCATGAAGAAATTTGTCGATGAGGTACACGACGCCGGCTCCGTGGCCGTCGTTCAATTGACCCACCTCAGCGCTGTGTGGGCTCCGTCGTCCGTTCCCGTTGTCGGGGCTCAAGACTATGTGCCTCATGTGCTCGGTGAGGAAGAGATTGAATTTTGCATCAATACCTACGCCGATGCTGCAGCCGTGGCCAAGGATGTGGGAGCGGATGGAGTCGAGATTCACTGTGCCCACGAGACCTTGTGCTACAGCTTTTTATCGCCAACGACCAATAAGCGCACGGATCGATGGGGGGGTGGTGCCGAGGAGCGCGTCCGCTTCGTCGTGGAAGTGCTGAAGCGCGTCCGCGAACGGATTGGTGACGATCTGGCCTTGGGCATTCGCATTAGTGGCGAGGAGTTTCGTCAGGGGGGTGCCGAGCATCTCGAAATGCGTGAGATGGCCTATAACATCGGCGAAACCGGTCTGATCAATTTCTTGGATGTGGATGTCGGTCACTGCTGGGGCTCTCCTTCCTACGTACCCAACTCATACTTTGACCATGCGCAGTTTCGCGAGATGGGCAAAGCGGCGCGTGCCGACTTGGAAGATGATATCAAGATCCTGTTCACCGGGCGCATCAACGATCCCGTGATCGCGGAAGGGCTACTCAAGGAAGGGTATTGCGACCTGGTCGGCATGGTGCGAGCGGGTATCGCCGATGCCGAATTCGCCAACAAGGCACGCGAGGGCCGTTTGAGCGAGATACGTCGTTGCATCAGCTGCACGCGCTGTATCGACGAGGCGGCAGAACCCGGAACCTTCCCCTACGCCCCCACCTGCTCCATCAACCCGGAGATCGGCCATGAGCTGATCTGGAAAAACACGTTCGCGCCGACGGACAAGCCCAAGCACGTGGTGGTAGTCGGTGGCGGTCTTGCCGGCTGTGAAGCTGCGCGGGTGTCTGCCATGCGCGGACACAAGGTGACCCTGCTGGAGCAAGGCAAGCGTTTGGGAGGGCAATTGCTCATCGCCAAGAGAGCTCCCGGTCGCGATGATTTCGAAGATCAGATTTATTTCGAAGAAAACGAAATGACTCGCACGGGCGTCGAGGTGAAGCTCGAGACCACGGTGGATATCGATGCCATCAAGGCCTTGTCGCCGGATGCCGTGGTCATTGCCACGGGTTCAACCCCACGCCTGCCCGATGGAATTCCCGGTATCGACTTGCCACATGTGGTGCAGGGCTGGGATGTGTTGTCGGGCAAAGTCAAAACAGGTGATCGTGTCGCCGTCATTTCGCAGGAAGACTATTACGAAACGCCATGCGTTGCCGAGTACCTGGCCGAGCAGGGCAAGAAAGTGGAGGTTTTCCACAAGTCGGTTCATCTGGGCTCTGAGATTGCCAGGTATTCCATCGGAATGGTCTTGAAGCACATGGAACAATGCGGCGTGGAAGTCCACCCGAATCTGGTGTTGAATGAGATCAAGGGCAACGGATTCGAGCTGCTTTCCTCCTGGGGTGGCAAGACCTATCAGAAGGAAGGCTTTGATAGCGTGGTTCTGGTGTACGGATCGGTGCCGCAACATGCTCTGTATGACCAACTCAAGGCCGAAGGCAGCATTGAAAATCTCTATCTAGCTGGTTCGGCTTGGTTACCGCGCTTCATGGCAGAGGCCACACAGCACGGTGCCAGCATCGGGTTGGTAATTTAAGTTTACGACCATCTAGAAGTCGCTAAAGGCTTTTGATGACTGGCTAATGGCTTTCTAACTTGAGAGGTTGAATCGAATATGTCTGACAATCGCGACGAACTGGAAAGACCAGACTTTATGTCTGATGAAGACTGGGAGATGCTGAAGGACATGACCTCATCCTTGGAGCGTATCAAGGGTGATGCCAAAGCGGATTGCGAGGACTACAAGGCCAACCCTGCGGGCCGATCCACAGGAGCCGGACCCTCGGGTCTCCCGACACTGTTGTTGACTTGCGTCGGTCGCAAATCGGGTGAGGAACGCACCATGCCACTGGTCTTCTTGCAAGACGGCGACGAGATGGTCATTGTCGGGTCGCTGGCCGGTTACGATTCACATCCGGCCTGGGTTCTCAATATCAATGCCAACCCGGAGTGTTGGGTGCAGCTTGATGACAAGAAAATGACAGCCGTTGCCCGCGATGCCACCGATGCAGAGCGGGAGGAGTTGTGGCCTAAACTGAATGCGTTGTTCCCACCTTGGGGCTTTTTCCAGAGCCAAACCGATCGTCCCTTTGCCATCAAGGTTCTCACGGCGACTGGCCCAGCGTAACCCGGTGCAGGTTTTGAAGAACAACACTCTGGATCAGATCCAAGAGTGGTCAAATTAAGTCGGGCGAGTGGGGGGAGGCTGTGTCCTCCCCTGCTTTGTCTGGTGCTGTGGGTTGGGTACCGAGGAAGTCAACCACCTCCTATCCCCGATCATGGGTCGATGCATTCATTGCATCCCCGGCTCACTAAGTTAAGGAGACGAGATGAGTCAAGCCCTCGAAGATGTCATTGTTTTGGATTTTGCATCCAACTTCTGGTCGTCCTTAACGGGCGCCTTTTTGGCTGATTTTGGAGCCACGGTGATTCGCGTGGACTTGCTTCCTCAAGCCCGCGAAAATGTGGCTTCCGCCGACGGGTCGTGGGATTACGAAGCCGATCTGATTCATCGCAATAAGCGCAGCGTCGCCTTGAACCTCAAGGAAGAGGCGGGCCGTAAGTTGTTGAGTGAACTCATCGCCAAAGCCGATGTCTTTGTCACCGACTGGATGATGGCCGACTTGGAAGCCGCTGGACTCGATTACGCCAGTGTTGTGAAAATTCGCGAAGACATCGTTTACGGTCGGGCCTCGGGCTTTGGTCCCAAGGGCCCGGATAAAGATCTCCCTGCCATCGATGAGTTGGCAGCGGCGCGCACGGGTATGATGCCCATCTTGCAGCAACCCGGAGAACCTCCGGTGTACACGGGTGCTGGCGCCATGCACACCATGGTGATGTTGGCCTTTGGCATTACCACGGCCTTGGTGCATCGGCAAGCCACGGGGGAAGGGCAGGAAGTGGACGTCAGCTTGTTCGCCGCCAATATGTACGGCGCAGCCTTGGACATTCAAGCCTTCTTGGCCATTGGGGAAGGGGATCGTTTCATCAACCCTATTTCGCGCCTGGATGTATCCAACCCGATGTCGGGTTCGCTTTATCCAAGTTCCGACGGTCGTTGGGTGACATTGACCATGCCCGATACCGATCGTTGGTGGCCCGATCTGGCTGCCGCTCTGGGCATCGATCCCAATGACGATCGTTTTAACACGCACGACAAGCGCTGCGAAGACAATCGCATTGAGTTGATCCACGTCATGGAAGAACTTTTTCAGAAACAACCGGGTGCTCATTGGCGTCAGGTGTTTACTGAAAAGCAGATGTCGGCGGATGTTATTGAGCAGTTTGACTACCCGGCCAACGATCCGCAGGTCCTAGCCAATCGCTACATCATGGAACTCGATCACCCCAGCTTTGGCGAAGTGAAGAGCCTGGGCTTCCCCATTTTCATGAGCGACAGTCCTGCGCGTCTAAAGAGCCTGGCACCCTGCATCGGGCAACACACAGCCGATGTCTTGCATGAGTTGCTCGGGTATTCCGAAGACAGTATTTACGAACTCACAACCCAAGGCACCATTGCTTAAACGGAGGAGGCTCTCATGTCGAAAAAAGCATTAGAAGGAATTCGCGTTATCGACCTCACCGTGTGGTTCCAGGGTCCGGTTTCGGCACAGTACCTGGCCGACTTCGGCGCCGAGGTGATCAAGGTTGAGAACCCCAAGGGTGGAGACCAGGGTCGCGGTGTTCGCAGTATTAAAGCTTTGCCCGTGGGCGATTGGAATCAATACTTCCTGGTGATCAATCGCAATAAGAAGAGCATTGCCATCGATCTTAAAAAGCCCGAAGGGCAGGCCATTTTGCACCGCATGGTGGCGAAGTCCGATGTCTTCCTTTCGAACCTGTCACCACAGATGTTGGAAAAGGTGAATCTTTCTTACGAGAAGCTTTCCGAAATCAATCCCAAGCTCGTGTATGCCACGAACACGGGTTACGGACGCTTCGGTGGAGTTTCCAAGCCCAGTTTTGACATGACGGTACAAGCATTGACTGGCGCCATGGCGCGCTTGGGTGAACCCGGTCAGCCGCCAATTTATCTGGGCATGGGTTCGGGAGATGCCTACGGCGGCATCATGTCGGCCCTGGGGATTATGCTCGCCATCTATCAGCGCAATCGAACGGGCAAGGGGCAGTGTCTGGACGCCTCGCTCTATGGCGCGCAGCTCTACCTGGCCGCGCCTTACTTGCAAGCCTTCTTGGCGGGCAAGCGAGAGAACGCCATGCAGCATTCGCGCAAGGAAGTCGCGAACCCGCTTTGGAATCTTTATCCGACGACAGAGAAGTGGTTCTACATCTGTGAGCCCAACACCGACGAGCGCTTCGACGTATTGTGCAAGGCCCTGGGTGAGAAGTCCCTGGTTTCCGATGCCCGTTTTGCGACAGTGGAAAAGCGTGCCGAGAATAACGTGGCTTTAATTCAAGCCATTGAAGAGTTGATGGCCAAGAAGTCCCACACCGATTGGGTGAAGGTCTTTGAAGCGCAAGGGATCGTGTCCAGCCCCGTGAATAATCTGGCCGATGTGGCCAAGGATGAGCAGGCCTGGCAGAACGATTACTTCATGAAGTCCTATTGTGAAGAAGTAAAACGCGAAGTCGAGATTCGAGGTTTGCCCGTCGGGCTTTCCAAGACTCCCGGTGAAGTCAATAATCTCGGTCCTGAACTGGGACAAGAAACTGAGCTATTGATGATGGATCTACTTGAGTACAGCTGGGACGAAATCGAAGCGTTCAAAGCGAAGGGTGCAATCCCCTAAGCGAAGCGTAAAAAATCATAGAAAGAGGAAGTTTGAAATGACGAATGAATCTGCTGCGAAGGGTGCGGACATGAAGAGCGCAGGCCCTTTGGCGGGGTTGCGTGTACTCGACGTGGCAACGATGTTGGCGGGTCCTTACGGAGCCACCTTGCTGGGTGACCTGGGTGCCGATGTCATCAAAGTGGAGTCGCATTACGGAGATGAAAGTCGTCACTTGGGTCCTCGCAGGGGAACTGAGCGCTCACCTTTCTTGTCCTTGAATCGCAATAAGCGAGACATTGTCGTCGACTTGCAGCAAGAGAAGGCGCAAGAGGTTTTTGCCCGCGTTGTAAAGACCGCGGATATTTTGATTATCAATATTCGCGAACCGGCCATGACTAAACTCGGTCTCAATTACGAGCAAGTAAAGGCCATCAAGCCAGACATCATCTGGGTTGGCGTTACCGCCTTTGGCCCTGATGGCCCCTATGCCGGTCGTCCCGGTATCGATTTTCTCGCGCAGGGATACGCAGGCTTGTTGACCTTGAACGGAGATCCCGAGGGTCCGCCCGTGCGCATCGGATTGCCAGCCATTGACGTGATGACCTCCATGTTGGTTTGCACCTCTGCTCTTGCAGCCTTACGTGTGCGCGATGAAACAGGGGAGGGGCAGCGCATTGAGATCTCTCTGTTGGACGCATTGATGCACGCGCAGGCCAGCAGCATCGGAAGTTATCTCACGGCCGATTTTGTTACGCCCCGTACTGGAAATCGCAGCTTGTACTTCGCGCCGTCAGGCATCTATCCCACCAAGGATGGCAAGAGCGTCGTGATTACGACACCTGCCGAGAAGTTCTTTGGGAAGCTGTGTCGAGCATTGGATACAGGGTGGGACAAGGAAGAGCGTTTTATCAATATTGACGCGCGCTTGGCCAATGAGGACGAACTGGACGCGGTGATCGCCGCGCGCACCAGTCAACTGAATCGCGATGAGCTTGTGGAAATGCTCATTGAAGCGGACGTGCTGACGGCGCCGATTAATGAGGTGGAAGAGGTGGTCAAAGACCCCCAGATCCTACACAATAATATGATCGTTACGACGAAGCATCCCACCTTGGGGGATGTCGATGTGACGGGCGTGCCCATACGTTTTTACAACACGCCGGGCAGTGTGAGAATGGCCCCGCCGTTGCAAGGACAGGACACCGAGAGTTTGTTGGTAGAGGTAGGATATTCGGCCGAAGAGGTGGCGCAGTTGCGTGAGGAAAATCTGGTCGCGACCTTTGACGATATCCAACAGGCCAAAGAAGAGCGACGCAAACGAAAAGCGGCTGCGCAGAAGCAAAAGAGTTGATGAAATTTCATGGAGCATCTAAGGATGCTCTTTTTGCTGTCGCGAGGGACATCCCTTCGGCTGCTATTTGAGCCTGCCCATGAGTGAAGAGTTCGAAAAAGAGCAGAAAGGTAGAAACCTCCAGTTGATACTGGGGATTCTCGTGCTCTCTCTGGGCATCTTCGCGGTCGACATTCTGATTCCCTTAGGGGTTGCTAGTGGTGTCGGTTATGTCGTTGTCGTCATCCTTTCCCTGCGTTCTCGAGATCCGCGATTCACTTGGGAAGTGGCCGGCTTCGCGAGCTTCCTCGTTCTGTTGGGGCTTGCCTTTTCACCTCATGGCGGCGTCCCCTGGATGGTGGTGGCTAATCGCAGTCTTTCTTTGTTTGTAATTTTGGCGACCGCACTGCTTTCAGTACATCACAAAGCCGCTCATCAAAAACTTGAAAGCGAGAAGTCTACCATCGAGTTGCTTCACAACGCCTCCTTGATGGCCGCTCAAGCACCTAACGTGGAAGCCGCGTTGGAAGCAGGTGTGAAGCAAGTTTGTGCTTTCACCGGTTGGCCTGTAGGGCATGTGTATCGGCTCGAAGGGGATCTATTGGAGCCCATGCTGACCTGGCATTTGTCCGATGCCAAACGCTTCGAACCCTTCCGCCGGGTTACGGAAGGAACTTGTTTTCGCTCTGGTGAAGGTTTGCCGGGTTGGGTGCTGGCCAGTGGCGAGCCCGAGTGGATTGCTGTGAAGAGCATGGGGTTGGATTTGCCCCGCGGCGAGGTGGCCATGCAAGTAGGCCTGGAGGGTGCCGCTGCCTTTCCAATTTTTGTCCTGGACGAAGTGGCATACATCTTTGAGTTTTTCTTTCCGGAACCCTGCCGAGCGGACGAGGATATTTTGCAGGTGATGACTTACATCGGGCGGCAGTTCGGTAACGCCATCGAGCGCAGTAACGCTTTGGAACAACTGAATCGCCAAAGTGAAGCCTTGGAACAAAGTTTGGATGGAATCGTCATTACAGATTTGGATGGAGTGATTGAGTTTACCAACTCAGCTTTTGCGGAGTTGCACGGTTATCGAGTCTCAGAACTCATGGGTCGATCGGCAGCCATGTTGCACGACGCGAAGCACTTGGAGATCGAGGTGGTCCCCTTCATCGAGCGAACCCTGGAAGAGGGGGGTGACTTTGACGAGCTAACGCATTTACACAAAGACGGAACATTCTTCCGTGCACGCGTTTCTTCAAGTCTTTTGCGAGATCATCGTTTTGTCCCCGTCGGAATCGTACGCATTGTGCACGACATCAGCGAAGAAGTTCAGTTGGAGGCGCAGTTGCGCCAGGCGCAAAAGATGGAGTCTGTGGGTCGCCTGGCAGGCGGTGTGGCGCATGATTTCAACACCATTCTGGGCGCCATTCTCGGGAATTGCGAAATCCTGGAAGGGATGGTGGCTGCGCATCCCGATTGGCGTGGGCCCGTTGAGCAGATTCATAAATCCGCCGAGCGCGGTGCGGGGTTGACCCGGCGCTTGCTGACCTTCAGTCGCGATCAAGTGCTCGACCCGACAGTGGTGGACCTGAACGACCTGCTCGACGAGATGTTGCCCATGCTGCGAAGTTTGATTACTGAGGATATCGAGCTCAGTTGTCAGCTGGCGACGGATCTGGGTCGAGTGAAAGCAGATGTGAGCTCGCTGCAACAGATTCTCATGAACCTCCTGGTCAATGCCAGCGACGCCATGCCCAGCCGTGGCGATATTTTGATCGAAACGGTCAATGTGGTGCTCGCTGAAGATGAGCGTCGAGAAAGCCTTGCTGAACTTTCGCCCGGTGACTACGTCACCTTGTCGGTGAAGGACAGCGGCTGCGGGATGGATGCGCAGACCCTGGAGCAAATATTCGATCCCTTTTATTCAACCAAGGAGATTGGCAAAGGGACGGGGCTTGGACTTTCCATGGTTTACGGCATCGCCAAGCAGCACAAAGGTTGCGTGACAGTGGAAAGCGTCATGGGCGCCGGTTCGAAGTTCTCCGTCTATCTCCCTGTCGTAGAGGAGGAGGTGTGCGAAGTGGCTGCCACAGATACTCGCCCTGTGGCCGACCTGCACGGTACTGAAACCATTCTCCTGGTCGAAGATGACGACACTTTCCGCCATGTTATGAAGCGTTTTTTGAAACGCTACGGGTACAAGGTGCTCGATGCGGCATGCCCGGCCGATGCACTGGAAGTGTATGCCGCTGCTCCAACGCCTGTACGCCTTCTTGTGACCGATGTCCTCATGCCTGGGATGAATGGTGCAGAACTCGCCACGCTGCTCTCAGAAAGCAACTCTGAGATCCGGATCCTGTTTATGTCGGGCTATAGCGAGGATGTATTGGATAACCGAGCGGGGGTTTCTGGTGGTGAAAACTTCCTACGAAAACCCTTTGAGTCCGAAGAATTGATTCGAATGGTCCGCAATGTGCTAGACGGCCCCGCTTGACAAATTGTCCTATTGCAAAGGACTTTATTCTCCACGAGGGTCCTGTCAAAAGGGGCTGAAACCCCTCGTCCTTCAGTTGATTCCGGTGCTGTCTCGGTTAACTTCCGTGCCCTTACTTCTGAGAAAGTCGCAGCAGTTTTCCGGCTTCGGAAACTTGAGAAGCGACTTCAGACACTCATCTCTACTTGCCATGAGGAGCTGCCATGAAGCCGGCACCATTCGACTACGTGGTTCCAGAGACAGCGGAAGAAGCTGTTTCTTGCCTTCAAAAATATGAGGACGACGGCATCGAAGCCACTGTGTTGGCCGGGGGGCAAAGCTTTGTTCCCCTGTTGAATATGCGCATGGCTCGCCCCGATGTCGTGGTGGACCTGAGAAAGCTCAAAACCCTCAAATACATTCGAGAGGAAGATGGGGTCATTGCCATTGGCGCCATGACGACTAAGCGCGAAGTCGAGGAATCGGAGCTGATTCAACAACGGCAGCCGCTATTCCATGCCTCCACGCTGGAAATCGGGCACCTCCAGATTCGCAGTCGCGGAACCGTGGGCGGATCCATGGCTCAGGCGGATCCCGCGGCCGAGTATCCCGCTGTGGCCCTGGCCCTGGGGATGGAAATGAAGATTCTGGGTACCGATGGAGAGCGCATCGTTCCCGCCGATGAATTTTTCATCACCTACCTGACGACTGAAATTGATAGCACTGAGCTTCTTACCGAAGTGCGGGTTCCCGTGTTGGCCGAAGGGACGGGTTGGTCCTTCCAAGAGTTGGCGCGCCGCCACGGCGACTTCGCCATTGTGGGTGGCGCCGTTACCTTGCGACTTGACGGCGGCGTGTGCACGGACCCTCACATTGTTCTCTTTGGCGTGGGTGCGACCCCCGTGCGAATGACAGCGGCCGAGTCGGCTATCTCGGGACAGGCACCCAGTGCGGAGTTGTTTGCACAGGCCGGTGAGCAGGGTGCGGCAGAACTGGAATCGCCTATGGCAGATGTGCACGCATCGGCAGAGTATCGACGCCATTTAGCCAAGGTCATTATTAAGCGTTGCCTGCTGGAGGCAACAGAGCGTGCAGGGGGATCGGTTTCATGAGCACGAAGAAACGAATTAGCTTGAGCGTGAATGGCAAGCTTTTAGAAGGCGAGGCCGAACCGCGAACGAGCTTGGCCGATTTTCTGCGGGATGATCTTGCGCTCATCGGCACGCACATTGGTTGCGAGCACGGTGTGTGTGGTGCTTGCACCATCATGATGGACGGACAGGCCGTGCGGTCCTGTTTAACCTTGGCCGTTCAAGCCGAGGGCACTGAACTGATGACAGTCGAAGGCTTGCTTGACGAGAACCATCAGCTGCACCCGATTCAGGAAGCCTTCATCGAAGAGCACGGCTTGCAATGTGGTTTCTGCACACCGGGATTCTTGATGAGCACCTTTGAGTTATTGGAAAAGAATCCCTCTCCCAGTGATGACGACATCAAGGAAGCCCTGGGTGGCAACCTCTGTCGTTGCACGGGTTATCAGTCCATTATCAAATCCGTTCGCCTTGCTGCGCAAAAACTGCAAAGTGCCAATACGGCCAGCTAATCGGTCGCCCTTCAGGGGTGGCCAAAGAGGTAACGCATGACTGCAAAGATCCCTCAAAAACTGGAAGACCTGCCCTCGAGTGAACCGCGTTGGGTGGGCAAAGATGTTAAGCGCATTGAAGACCCGAAGTTGGTCACGGGACTCGCTGACTTCATTGAAAATTTGCAAATGCCAGGCATGTTGCACTGCGCCATCCTGCGCAGCCCCCATCCCCACGCGCTGATCAAGAGTGTGGATGCCAGCGAAGCGCTAAAACATCCCGGTGTGTCGGCTGTGCTTACCGGTGAAGACGTGTTGAAGTGGACCAACCCGGCCATGACGGTTCCCGATGGTTGGGGCGTTTATTGTCTGGCCACCGACAAGGCGCGCTTTGTCGGTGAACCCGTGGCGGCGGTCGCGGCTATTAGCCGAAGCGTTGCGGAAGACGCCTTGGAGTTGATCGAAGTTGAGTATGAGCCATTGCCAGCAGTGGCCGACGCCAAGAAAGCCCTTGAAGAGGGCGCTCCGCTCATCTTTGAGGACAAGGGAAGCAATGTCATCCACAAGCGCCTGTTTACCTGGGGCGAGGTGGATCAAGCCTTTGCCGATGCAGACCATGTGATCAGCGATAGCTTCCGCTGGAATCGCTTGGGAGCCAATCCGACGGAAACCTTTGGTGTGGTCAGCCAGTGGGACTTGCTTGAAAATAGCGTGACTTGTCGTGGTGCATTCCAATCCTCTTCCCACTTTGCTTTAGGACGTGCGGCCACTTTTGGTCTCCCCTCGAATCGAGTTCGCATCATCAGCCACCCCCATGGCGGAAGTTTTGGCGGAAAGGGCGGAGCCCGAGGCACTGACATTGCCGCCTTGCTATCGCGCAAAGCCGATGGCCGGCCCGTCAAGTGGATTGAAGATCGCATGGAGTACTTGATTGCAGGTGGTGGCCAAAGCTGGGATCGCTTCTATGAAGCTTCCCTGGCTGTGAATGCGGATGGCACCATGACCGGGTTCAAGGTAAAACTCCTGGACGATATTGGCGCCACCGGCGAGGGCTTTGGTGCCATTTCGGCAGCCAAGCCGCTGGCCGTGTTTACGGGCAATTACACCATTGGCGCTGCGCAGTACGACATGACCTTGGTGGCGACGAACCGTTTGCCGCAGAGTCCCTACCGAGGCATGGGGCCACCGCCACACTACTTTGTGTTGGAGAGCCTGGTGGACAGTGCGGCCCGTCAACTCGGCATGGACGTTTCCGAAATCCGTCGCAAGAACTACATCCAACCCGATCAGTTCCCTTACATCATTCCCAGTGGAAATGAGTACGACAGTGGGAATTACGAAGCTTGTCTCGACAAGGTGCTCGACATGGCCGATTACCAGGCCTTGCGCGAAGAACAGGCCAAGGCTCAGGAGGCCGGCCGTCTGGTGGGCATCAGTGTCGTGAACGCCATCGAACCCGGCGTCTTTGACTGGAATGCCTATTCCGCCGTGGGCATGCCCGGCGTGGGTGTGCCCGAAGGCGTAACGATTTCCGTGGATGTCATGGGTTCCATTACGGTGCGCGTTGGCTTCTCGCTGGAGGGGCAGGGGCAGTACACTTTGGCCGCGCAGCTCTTAGCCGATTACTTCGGTGTGGAGATGGATCAGATTCGTGTGGTCCATGCGGATACCGCTTCCGCACCCCCGCACTTTGGACCGGGCGGTAGCCGCTTGGGTGTCGCCTTGACCGGAGCCATCCTGGGTGCGGCCAAGAAACTGGAAGACAAATTCCTGGCTGTTGCAGCGGGCTTGATGCAAACCGAAGCGGCCAATATGGAAATGGTGGACGGTTGGTTGCGTATCAAGGGTGTGCCCGATGCTGAAATGCCCATGGCGGCGGTGGCCGGCACCATGCTGGCGCGCAGTGACTTGCTTCCGCCCGGCATGGAGCCTTGTCCCGAAGCGACTTCGGTGTGGACGGCGCCGGGACGAGCCGAACCCGATGAAGAAGGGCGTTGCAAGAGTTACTTGACCGCAGCCAATGCTTGCCACGTGATCATGGTCGAAGTGGATCGCGATACGGGCATGGTGGAGATTTTGAAATACTTCGTGGTCGATGACTGCGGCACACGGCTCAATCCTGGAAATGTCGAAGGCATGTTGCACGGTGCCATTGCCCAAGGCATAGGTGCGGCTTTGTTGGAAGAGTATGTCTACGACGAAAATGCTCAGCCCCTGGTCTCGACCTTTATGGATTATTTGATGCCTACCATCAATGATGTACCCGACACGCAGTCGGCGGCCATGGTGACGCCATCACCCTTCTCGCCCCTGGGTGCCAAGGGTTGTGGTGAAAATGCCATTCACCTCACACCGGCAGGTATTATCTGCGCCATCAATGATGCGCTTGCACCTCTGGGTGTCGCGGCCAAAGAAATTCCGGCATCTCCCAATCGATTGTGGGAGTTGATTCAATCCGCTGATTACCCCCAGGACAAATAGAACTGAAAATAGAACCAGAACAGGAGATCACATGCCCAAAGACGACTTTTTTGTAGCTCTCACTGAGTGCCACTTCATGAACCCCCAGACCATGAGTGAGATTGACTACTACCCCGACGTACAGAAATGGTGGGCCAGTGTGGACGGTGTCATGCGTGCCTGGGCGGGCCGCGACCTCACCTCCCCCGACGCCGAATGGCCCCATCCCATTGCTTCCGAGTTGATCAAGTACATGGACGAAGCCGGTGTGGACGTCACTTACTGCCTGCGCGAGCCCATGATGGATGTCACGGGCGGCGTGGTGTCCCTTTCCACCAATGGTTTCATGCTGCAACAGATTGAGCCCTATCCCGATCGCATGTACTTGGAGGCCAACTGTGGTCCCATTATCAAACGCGGCCTGGAGCATGCCATTTGGGAGTTGGAATACCTGGTGAAGGAGCGCGGCGCCAAGCTGTGCAAGGTGTACGCCCCCGAAGACGACGGGCCCATCAATGACAAGCGCCTGTGGCCCTTCTACGAGAAGGCCTGTGAGTTGGGTGTGCCGCTGACGATTCACACGGGTGTCAGTTATGTGTCACCACAGCCCAACACCAAATGTCACCCCGTGCAATTGGATGACGTGTGCCTGGCCTTCCCCGAGTTGAAGGTCATTGCCTACCACGCCGGTTGGCCCTACACCGAAGAGTTGATCGGTTTGTGTGGCAAGCACCCCAACTTGTACTTGAGCTTGTCGGGCATCATCGGTTGGTACGAGCGATCACCTTATCGCGGCTATCACGCTATCGGCACGGCTTTGCAATGGATGGCGGCGGACAAGATTGTGTTGGGTCTCGATCTTCCCTTCGACGACACCAAGCGCGTGGTGGATTACATCCGCAATCTGGAAATGCCCGAAGAGTTGCAAAAGAATTGGGGCTACGCAGAAGTCACCAAGGAGGACAAGGCCAAGATTCTCGGCCTCAACCTCGCCCGACTGACTGGGATTGAGCCTACAAAACGCGTGTGAGGCGCCGCACTCTGCTCAACTCATGAATTGCAAGTCGAAGCTGCTTCGGCGATGTCACGGATGAAATTACGCCACCGATATTCTGGCGAGCAAATGCTTAAGGGCACCGACTGAACACGAGGAGACTTCGCCATGGCTGGCGCTCTTGCAGGAATGAAACTGATTGATTTTGGTCAAATGGTTTCCGCACCTTATTGCGCGAAACTATTTTCAGATTACGGTGCCGACGTGATCAAAGTGGAATTGCCCGACGGGGATGCCGCGCGTAAATCTGGACCCTTCCCCAAGGATGAGCCTCACCCCGAAAAAAGTGGTTTGTACTTTTGCATGAATAGCAACAAGCGCGGCATCACCTTGGACGTAAGCCAGGAGCGCGGTCGCGAACTCTTTTTGGAGTTGGTCAAGTGGGCCGATGGCTTGATCGAAAACAATCTTCCCAAGCAAATGGAAACCTGGGGTCTGACCTATGAGGTGTTGGCCGAAGCCAACCCGGATCTGGTCATGATCTCCATTACGCCCTTTGGTCAAACCGGCCCCTATAGCGGTTGGAATGCTTACGACTTAAACGCCTACCACCTTTCAGGAGCCAGCTCGCGCTATTGCGGCCGCCCCGGTGAGATGCCACTGGAGCACGGCACCTTTGCTGCAGATTATTTTGGTGCAGTTGCGGGTTCTACATGGGGGTTGGCTTCCATCTACGGGCGCGAGAATGCTGGCGGAGGTCAGCATGTCGATGTGAGTAGCGCCGAGTGTATTGCAGCCACCTTTGTCGGCGGGCAGAACATCGGAGGCTACGCACAAGACGGAAAATTCGATAAGCGCACGGGTGTCGGAATGCCCTTGGGTGCGCCGGCTACCATTGTGCCCTGTAAGGATGGACACGTTTGGATGTTGGCCTTGGAGCCCGGGCAATGGAATGGCTTGCGCAAAGTCATGGGCGACCCCGAGTGGGCGGACCTGGATCTCTTCCAGGACATGTACATGCGCGCGCAGAACGCCGACGTGATCTACCCCTTTATTCAAGAGTGGACCATGCAACACAATAAGATGGAGATCATGGAAAAATGTCAGGCTGCAGGCTGTCCCATTACGGCCGTGTTTACCATTGAAGAAGCTGCTGAACAGCCGCACTTGAAAGAGCGCGACTATATCGTCGAACTTGAGCATCCCGTGTTGGGCAGCGTGCGCAATCTAGGCGCTCCCTTCAAGCTGCCAGCTTCTCCCGGTGGTCCGAGTCAGGCTGCACCTCTGTTGGGGCAGCACAACGCTGAGGTGTACCAAGAGGTCTTGGGCTTGAGCGCTCCTGCCATTGAGCAGCTTCACACTGACGGAATTATCTAGAAAATTTATTTGGATGCGCGCTGCAAAATGGGCGCTGCGAGAGAAAGATGCAGGAGAACCACCATGCCGAAAGCACTTCCACTCAAAGGGATCCGCGTTGTCAACTTCGGTTGGGTCTGGGCCGGGCCTGTAGCGGGTCAAACACTTGGCTTTCTCGGAGCCGAAGTACTCAAGGTGGAATCCAATGCACGCATAGATCTAACGCGCAGCCTTCCACCCTTTGCCGAAGGCGAAGCCGGTCCCAACCGCAGCTTGTCGAATCACGCCTGTTGGGCGGGCAATGGAAGTGTTTCGCTGAATCTCAAAAAGCCGGAGGCCATTGAGTTGGTGAAGCAACTCATTGCGGAATCTGACGTGGTGATTGAGAACTTCGGGCCGGGCGTCATGGATCAGCTGGGTCTCAACTATGAAGAACTGTGCAAGGTGAAATCCGACATCGTGATGTTCTCCATGCCAGCCGCAGGTTTGTACGGCCCCATGAAGGCTGTGCGCACCTATGGCTTGTCGCTTACCAGCACAACGGGTCTCGACAGTTTGGTGGGTTACAAAGGCGGCGGTCCCATCCCCGTAGAAAATGCCTACTCCGATCCCTTCGCCGGGATTTTCGGGGCCTTTGCCATTCTCACAGCCTTGAATCATCGAGACCAGAGTGGCGCTGGGCAGCACGTCGATTTCTCTCAGCAAGAAGCCATTATGCAGATGATTGGCCCTGCCTACATGGATTATGCCTTTAACGGTCGAAGTGGCGGGCCCAAGAGCAATGAACATCCATTAGCGAGCGCGGCACCCCACGGCGTTTTCCCCTGCGCAGGTGAGGATCGCTGGATCAGTATTGCGGTGTCCAGCGATGAGGAGTGGTCCGCCCTGGTTGGCGCCATGGGAGATCCCGAATGGGCCAAGCGAGCCGACTTCGCATCCCTGGACGATCGACTCAAGAACATCGATGCTTTGCACACAGAGATTGGGACATGGACTCAGGCTTCTGATGACCGCGAACTGGCGGATGCCTTGCAAGCGGCCGGTGTGGCCGCTGCGCCTGTGCTGAATGTGGCGGACCTGCTGACCGACCCACATTACAAGGCGCGAGAAACCTTCATTGAAGTAACGCATCCCCTGGGATTCAAGGAGACGATTTACGGCGCCTATGTGAAAACCAGTCGCACGGAAGCCTGTGTGAATCCGGGACCGGTGATCGGACAAGACAATGACCGGGTGTTTAAAGAGATCATGGGCATGCCGGACGAGCGCTACCAGGACCTCATCGCGCAGGAAGTGATCTATTAGATCTTTAAGAAAGGTTTGAACCGAGTTTCGTGAGGGGATGCTATGAGCGAGGATCAGCTAGCAGAGCTGATTAAGCAGTGGCGTTACATCGTCGGGTTTTTTGTGCTGGTGACGATGTGGACCTGGGAAGCCTTGGCTCCCATGTATCGTGTTTTTGTAAAGAACGAACGCAGGCGCTTCGCCCATGCGGTAGCAAATCTGGGAATCAGCCTATTGAATGCTGCCTTGGTGTTCGGGCTCTCCTTCGCCATTGTTTTTGTCATGCAGTTCTCTAGTGTGAATTCCTTGGGCCTGCTCTACCGGGTAGAAATACCCGTTTGGTTGCACTGGCTCCTGGCCCTCTTGCTATTGGATCTGTGGCAGTATTGGTGGCATCGCATAAACGTAAGCGCTCGGTGAACTGCATCTTCCCTCTCCATGATGATCCCGTGATACTCCCTTCGTCAACATCATGCCGGAGGAGTGAACATGAGCGAAGAAAGTTCAAAACCGACACCGCAAGA
>PIVT01000055.1 GCA_003353845.1 Pseudomonadota bacterium
TACGGGGTGTATTTTCAGCACTTTTCGCCCGAAGGCATATCCGACCAGAAGGGGCAAAATGGTGATGCATATGCCAGCCAGAATCAGCGAGGTGCCTGCGCTCAAAAAAGTCTCGATGATATCGCCGCCGGCCCGCAATCCGACGCCCGCCATGAAGAGCAGCAAGCCAAACTCCATCAGGAACCAACAAGCCGCGTCGGGGATTCGTCCAAACGTAGGATGAACACTCCTCAAATAACCAATGAGAAGTCCGGAGGTGAGCAAGCCGCCTGCCGAACCCAAGCCGATGGAGAGTTGACCCACTTTGATGGCAAACATGCCCAAGACAACCCCGGCAGCAATGCCGAAAGCAAAAGTGACCATGTCTGTTTCAGCCATATCCCGTTCAACATGACCCAGTTCCTGACCGAGAAGATCAACGTTTTCATGGGGGCCAACGACAGTGAGGACGTCGCCCTTGTGCAGCTCGCTCTCGATGACACTGGGCATTTCGATACTCATTCGTTTAATGCTGGTAAGGAGTACTCCGAATTTTCTAGAAATATCTAGCTCTTCGGCAGACTTGCCGACGGCATTCTTATTGAGAATAACAATTCGTGAAGTCTCCGTGTACGACTCCGTGCATACCTCTGGTGTGAGTTCTTCACCAAAATTGATTCTCGAAATCGTTTTTGCAAAAAACTCAACGGGGGCAAGGATGTTGACTTTATCACCTAATTCAAGGAATCCCTCAGGAGTTGGCTTCAGGATCTCATCATTCCTTTTCACACTGAACACGGAGGCCTTGTCCCAGTACCTCTCTTTCAGTTCTTTCCATGGGATTTTCGTAACGGCCTCATTGGTTACAAGGTAAACTCGCGCCGCTACATTTTTCGGTTGGATCGCGCTTGCGGATTCCCGTTTGGCTTCCAATGCTTTCGCTTCTTGTTCCAGATCGATACCCAGTAGTTGCGGAAGCAATTTTATAACCGCGATCAAGCCCGCCAACCCGAAGATGTACGTGATCGCATACCCGGTTGCGACATTGCCAATCATGTCATCGGCCGTCATGCCTTCAGGCGGCTTCACTTGTCCGCTCCGGATCGCTTCTTGGGCGGCAGCCAGTGTTGGCGAACTCGTCAATCCACCCGATAAAAGTCCAGCCGATGTGCCCGGTTCTAGCGACAATATTTTTGTCGCAATGACAGCGGTGGTAAAACCTGTCGAAGCGATCACAACAGCGAGCAAAAAGTACTTGAGCCCATCGGTTCTCAGCACATCAAAAAATCGTGGCCCGGCTTGATAGCCAACCGAGAAGATGAACAACGCAAAACCCATTGCCTGCGCACCGGCGGACATGCGAAAATCAAAATGGCCAAGAAAAAGGCCGGCAAACAGAACTCCTGCCACGGGTCCGAGAGAAAAGCTCCCCATGCGGATACCGCCAAACAAATAGCCCAACCCAATAATAAGGAAGAGGGCCAGAACCGGTTGGGAGTGAAGCGTGTTAATGAAACTCGTAAAGACATTTAGTTCTTCCATCATAAACGCTCACCTCTGGCAATTAGAGTGAATGAGCCTCTATTATAGCTATACCACTTCGAGTACGGTCAAGGCGTACTGTATTTCTCACCCTTTATTAGGAAAAGACCCTCCTTAATTGACAGCATGACCCTTACCGCGCGTGGAAGCGGCGTTTATCTTATCGATTCATTCAAGGAAGCATTCCGATCCCTCAGCGATGCAAGGTGCAGGAGAAATTTCAATGGAAGAATTTGATATCGTTGTCATCGGCGCTGGCTACGGCGGAGCCACGGTTGCCGCACTGCTCGCACACAAGGGGAAGCGAGTCGCCCTGGTGGAGAAAACAGCCCTGGCTGGCGGAAAGACTCAGACCATCGACCGCAAGGGTTATAAATTCGAGATGTTCGGCGCGGTTGGGATCCCAGCGCATAACTCACGCTTCCACGAATTAGTCGATGAACTGGGTGTCGCCGATCGCGTGGAGTTCATCATTCCGGAAGGCGAAGTCGCGTCGGTGCGCTACAAAACTCCGGACGGCCAATGGCGCACCATGCACACTGCGCTGCAACAGACCGGCGCGCCCGAGGAGATGGACAACCTGAAGCGTGTCTTCGGCGTCGATGATGAGGGGCTGGCGGCACTCGGCAACCTTTACATGGCAGTCCTGACCCTCAAGGACGAGGAACTCGAGACACTCGACGATGTCGGCATGTTCGAATGGATGCAACAGTTCGATTTGCCCGCGTCCCTTGAGAGCCAAATCTGCATGAACCTGAATACGCTCTTCGTAGTACCCGTAAACCGCCTCGCGGCGTCGGAAGCGATCTTCACCATGAAGCAGCAGGTACTCGGCGGTGCCGGGCGCTATAGCGTCGGAGGCTACGGGCGCGTTGCAGAGGTGTGCGCCGAATACGTCGTCGAGTGCGGCGGGGCCTACTACCCCAAGACGCGTGTGAAGCGCATCCTCGTCGAAGACGGTCGCGCCGTTGGCATTGAGATCGACACCGGTGAGTTGCGCGCCAAGGCCGTCATCTCCAACGCCGGGATCCAGCCCACCGTTCTGAAGCTCGCGGGGCAAGAACACTTTCCCGCCGAGTACGTCGAGCGGGTCAAGCAATTGGAGCCAAGTTGGTCCATCGCCGGATTCCGCTACGTACTGGACAAAGAAATCTTCGACGCAGCCCTGATCCCCATCTTCTCCGACCAGAGTTGGCTGAACGATGAGCGTTTCGCGGGCATGGAAAAAGGGGAGTGGCCCGACATCCCACTCATCGCCATCGATGTCCCCTCGGCCTTCGATCCTTCTCTCTCGCCCGAGCCCGGCCACCAGATCGCGAACTGTCAGGTCTTCTGCTCGGCCGACCCTGAATCCGATATGGCCGAAGAGGCGATCCGCCGCGGCGAAGCGGTGATCGATGAACTCTGGCCTGACTTGAAAAACCATATCATCCGTCAAGAACCCTACGGCGCCAAGCAGATTTCGGGGCTCTCCCGAGATTCGGTGCTACCCGGTTGTGGAGGTGAGGCCGTCGGACTCGCGCAAGTCGTCGGTCAAGTTGGCAAGCACAAGCCCGATGCGCGCACGCCGCTGCCCGGCCTGTATCTAGTGGGCTGCGACGCCGGTGGTCGCGGTGCGGGCACACACCAAGCCGTCGACTCAGGCTTCAACGTGGCTGCCATGGTTGACGGGGATCTTAAATGAGTGCAAGTCGAGTTCTGCCAACAAATACCCCCAGCCACCCGAAAACGATCGGGCAGGAGCTGTGAAATGCGTATGTTCGTATCCCCCCGACGACTCCTTCTATTAATAGTAATAGCTGGCCTGTTTCCGTTTCTTGCTGGTGCCAGCAACCAACGCCCCAATGTGATTGTGATGGTGGCCGATGACCTGGGCTGGAACGATGTGGGTTTCCATGGTGGGGATATTGACACCCCGTCCATCGACAGTCTGGCGGCCGAGGGCATGGAACTAAACCGTTTCTACACGACCCCGATCTGCTCACCGACCCGCGCCGCTCTAATGACCGGTCGCGATCCCATGCGCCTGGGTGTCGCCTATGGGGTGATCCTGCCCTGGGACAACAACGGCGTACACCCGGACGAGCATTTTATGCCGCAAAGTTTTCTGGCCGCCGGTTACCAGACGGCCATGATGGGCAAGTGGCATCTGGGCCATGCGCAGCAGACCTACCACCCGAATGAGCGTGGCTTTGAGCACTTCTACGGCCACCTGCATACTCAAGTTGGTTTCTATCCACCTTTCGCCAATACGGGTGGCAAGGACTTCCAGCGCAACGGTCAATCCATCGACGACCAGGGTTACGAGACTTTCCTACTGGCCGACGAGGTCTCGCGCTATATCCGCGAGCGCGATCAGTCCAAGCCCTTCTTTGTCTACATGCCTTTCATCGCTCCTCACACTCCGCTGGATGCGCCCCAGGAGTTGCAGGACAAGTACAAAGACATCAACACGAAGCTGAAACCGTCACGCGCTGGGTTCACCGATCGGACGCGTCGGATTTCCAAAATGCTGATGCAACCCAGCGCCCGCCCCATGTATGCAGCGGTGGTAGACGGCATGGACCAGGCCATCGGGCAGGTGCTAAAAACCCTGGCCGACGAGGGTATCGTCGACAATACCATCGTGCTGTTTTTCAGTGACAACGGTGGTGCTGCCTACTCCGTCGGGGGCGCCGACAACGTGCCACTACGAGGCGGGAAGGGCGAGACCTTTGAGGGCGGCATCCGCGTCATCTCAGTGATCCGCTGGCCCGGCCACATCCCCAAAGGCGAAAAGTTGACCGACATCATGACAGTGATGGACGTGTTCCCCACCCTGGCCGAAGCCGCCGGCATCGAGACAAAGAACAGCCGCAAATTGGATGGCAATACACTTTGGTCGGCCATTAGTGAAGGCAAGTCTGCACCACGTGAGAGTTACCTGTTCTTTGCCTCAGAGACTCCCATCTATGGCCATTTCAATCTCACCGCTTTTAACGACGAATGGAAGTTGGTTCAGGAGGTTGAACAGGACCAACTCAGCACCACTGTTACCAACTATCTGTTCAAGATCAGCGAAGACCCCTATGAGTACAATAACCTGGCCTCGCAGTATCCGGAGCAGGTGCAACAGATGTCTGCGTTGATTCACGACTGGCGCGCGCTCTATCCCATTCACGGCACCCGAAGCCAGTTGGCACCTCCGCCGGGCTGGCGCGCCCCCAAGGACTGGGCCAGCTACCCGATACCGCTGGCACAGTTGCAGGATGAGCCCGCTCGCACTCCAGCTCCCAGCGAATTCATTGAACAGATTTTAGACGTACAACACGGTGAACGCGGACGCCTGCGCTACGACTGCACACCCACGTGGTGGTTGGGCGGACTTTGCCAGAAAAATCGTTAGAAAAAGAGGCCGTAGATGTCATTAAGTGAACTTGATAAAGAAGTGCCTGGCGAACTGATATCAGAGCAACCTCCGATGATGTTGTGTGCCGCAACCATTGCAAAAGCCGGGTTCAAAGAACGAGTTCAAGCAGCGGGGGAGGCCGGTTTTGACGGCATCTCGCTGTTTCCCGAACACTATCTAAATGCACGAAAGCGCGAAAATCTTCGAGTCAGCGACATGCAGGAAATCCTTGCAGCAAATAACGTGAAACTTTTTGAAGTCGATCCCCTGCTGGATTGGTTTGGGGATAGCGCTTCACGATCGGAGAATCTATTTTTCGAAATCGCCAACACCTTTGGTGCGCGTTCAATCAATGTCGCTCCCGGATTCGCCCCTCAGCTACCGCTAAGCGCAATCACCGAGATTTTCGGGCGGCTGTGTGAGCGAGCCAAGCAACATGGTTTGCGATTGCATTTGGAGTTCTTGCCCTGGACGGTTATCCCCAATTTATCCTCGGCCTTGTCCATTGTGAAAGACTGTGACCAGGACAACGCCGGCATCACCTTTGATACCTGGCACTTCTTCCGCGGCGGTGGCCAGCTCGAAGAGATCCGTCGCTTGTCAAAGGACGAGGCGGCCCGCATCACCAATGTCCAAATCAATGACGCTCCCCAAGAACCTGTCCCCACCAAGCTATGGGAGAGACTGACGAGAAACAAAGAGCTGCTGATGATGGGCCGAAACTCGATGCAGGTCATGGGCGCACGTGATTTTTTCAGCTTGGTGTCAAAGGCCAGGTACCCACATGAGAATGCCTCTGGCATGATGTCCGAAACCTGTTTTGCCAGGCTGCTGCCCGGTGAGGGGGACATCCCAATCAAGGAGCTGCTTGTCACCTTTCAGGAAGTAGGTACTGTGGCAACCATAGGGCTGGAAATCTTTTCTCAAAGCTTATCAACACTGTCGACGGCAGAAATGGCAAAAAGATCCATGCAAGCCTATCTCGCTGTCACGGAAAGCTCATGCTAGAAAAAATCAAAGCTTCCCTTCAAGCGTCTTGAAGAATCCTAACGCAAGGCATCGAAGGAATTGATGCGCTCAAACACCTCAGACCAGAGGGCACGATAGGCCTGTGCCGCAGGGGTACGAGGAGCGTAGGATGAAAGTGGCGCGCGACGCTCACCCATCTGCTCTACGACGCTGGCATAAGGAATCGTAGCCTTCAGGAATTCCGGTGCGGCCACAGCCGCATGTTCCACGACCTGGCGGTGCAACTTCTTACGGCGATCGACCATATCGAAAAAGGGAATCAGCTGAGGTGCTTCCGGTCCCATCTCTGCCAGGTGGTCCGAGAGTTGTTCATGGGTTCGAAGTGACAGATGTGTGGGGATGAGCGGTGTGACGATGGCATCCGCCAGACGAAAGATACATTCCGAAGAAAGTGAGATGCTCGGCGGGCAATCGAGAAAGATCCAATCGTACTGAAGAGAGAGCGGTGTGAGCAGGCGGTGGAAGAGATGGCGCGGCTTCTCTGCGGCGTCGAGAACAAGATCCATATTGCGATAAGAAAAATCCGCAGGGAGAACATCGAGGCCCGGATGGTCGCTCTCGCGCAGAGCGCCGAGGACATCACGGTCACCGCTTAACAGTTGACCGATGCCACCGTCCACTTCGGGTTTGATGCGGAGATAAAACGTGGCGGCGGCTTGTGGATCGAGATCCCAAAGCAGTGTTCGGCCACCGGCTTGCGCCGTAAGTTCAGCGAGGTTTACGGCAGAGGCCGTCTTCCCGACGCCCCCCTTGATGCTATAGACAGCTATGATTTTCACCGGACTTCTACTCCTACCTGCAGTTTCCGAGGGCTCAACTCCAGTTGGCCTCTGTGTTCAAAAACCGCGACAACATAGGCCCTATTTTGTGGTAGATCAAATTTTAAAAATGCTTGCCACGCTTTTGCTGAAGCCTGCTGTTTTTCTCTGGGAGACTGTTCCTGTAGCCGGACAATGGACTGCGCAACGTGCGACTCACTTTTACCTCGTTCTTCCAGGTCGATTCGGATTTCTTCCAATAACTCGTTCCGAACAAACGTATCGTGAACTGAACTAAGTTCATCATGCAGTTTACAGATGGCCAACAAGGCAGTGTCGGTAGGTTGTGAATCGCAAAGGGGTTGGAAGAGTTCGATCAAATCGCGCAAACGCTTGCTTGCGCTGAGAAGCCGGTGCACCTCTTGTGTCGAAGTTTGCGCTTTGAGGCCTCGCCCTCCATCGAGCAGTTCTGCGTAAGCTACTTCCAGCGCTCCCGGAACGAACTCGCCAATACTGGGAGGATTCGAGGCCGATTGAGAATCTGCCGCAGCCAATTCCTCCATCACCCTATCCGCAAGCGACAGGAATCGAGCGTATCTCTCCGTATTCAGATTCTCCGACAGCCGATGCCATTCTCGCTCTCGCTGTTCAGCAAGGATCTTCAAGATGCCGCTCCACTGTCGCTTGGCAGGCTCCACGATTCCGCGGGCGCAAAGCAGTTGGACATCCAGGTTTCTTACAGGGCCGGTGATTTCGCTCAGCCACGCGAGTTCTTCTTCGAGGGCATCGATCTTCGTAGCCCTTAATGGGTCGCGAAAGGCGCGCAGTAAACTGTGAGACCGGCACACGACTTCGCAAAAATCACGCAAGTAGTCGATGTCAAGATCATGTCGCACTCCCTTCTCGTTGGCGCGCATGACGTCGAAAAGGGCCTTCAGGATTTCAAGTGCAACGACATTGGCCGGTGTCGAGTCGCACATCGAGACATCGGGACGCGTGGAAAAGATTTCGGGTTCCCAGCCAACAGCCGCCAAGCCCAATTCGATGACGCTGTGCGCACTCTGCTTTAGCTCGTGCTCTTCTTCTAAAAACTGGATGACTTCTTCGAATTCCGTTTGGTACCCGCGCAGGGGAGCCAGCACGAGCGAGGGGGGCAGGGCGACGAGTGATTGGCTATTCGTGGGGTCCACGACCCAGGCTCGAACGAACTCAAGCCGAACGACGGTCTTGCCCTCATCGTTCAAAATATTGTGGCGCTCGGCTTCTTCCTTCAGGCGAACCAGGCGCTGGAATCTTCGTTCTCCAGCGATCTGATGAATATGATCGCGTACCACTCCCCTCGGGAGATCGCGAGCAAAGTTAGGAATGAGCTGCGTATCGATGGCGTAGGTCGTGGCCAACGCCGTCTCATCCCGAGCGGGGCAGAGTTCGGCAATCAGTCTGCCCATTCGCGTGTACACCGAAAATGTGGCTCCTGCGCGATGGAAACGAAGATCGAAGGTATCCAGGGCGTCACGCCGCTCGACAACGCGCCCCGTAGGGTTCAGTTGGAACCTGTCTTGAAGCGGCGCCCAGAATTCTCGGTCCAGCACGGCCGCCACCCATGGGCTGCCAGAGGGGCTGCCAGAGGGGCTGCCATGTGTCGCCGGGCCAATATTTTTTGAAGGGGGGAGTTTCTCTATCATCCTGCAAGTCGCATTTTCGAGCCTTGAGAGCACTGCTCGGTGTTTCGGTGTTAAGGGCACTTCCTACGCGCGCCCACAGATTTCGGAAACAATGTAGCGATTCTCGTTCGAATGTCTCTTTACTTTTGCAGGTGAGGTCCTTACCTGAACGGCGATTAGTGACCGATTAGTGAATAGGAGCGTTGGAGTCCCAGCCCTGCCGGGTGAAGCTCCCCATGCGTTGCGTGGCCTCAATTTCATCGAAGAGATCCAGGTAGCTCTGCGTCAGTTTATGGGATCCGGCAAAGTAAATGAGTGGGACCTGTCGCTGGTGGGATTCCTTCATTTTAACTGACGAGGGCAGCGTCGTTTCGAAAAGGGGCAGCCCTTCGTGTTTCAAATCTTTCAGCATTTCCGATGGCAATCGCGCTTGGGAATTGAATTGGTTGACCACAATGCCTTCGATTTCCAGATCGGGATTGTGATCTTCGCGGATCTCCAAAATATTATTGCGCAAGCTATAGAGGGACTGGAGCGAGAAGCTGTCGCAATCAAAGGGGATGAGCACACTGTCGGCTGCGATCAGTGCCGAGCGGCTATAGAAGTTGAAGCAGGGCGGGGTGTCGATGTACACGCGATCGAAATCCTCACCGAAGTGCTCCAACGCCTCGCGCAGCTTGTAGATCTTGTAGCGGGATTCCAGGTCGCGCTCCATGAGATTCAGGGCCGGACTTGAAGGCATGAGGAATAGGTCTTCATAGGCTGTTTCGTGGATGAAATCCGTGGATTTCTGACTGCCAAACTTGAAGCACTTCATGGTTTGTTTGAAGAGGTCGGCGATGGTCCCGTCGGGGGCGTCATCACGGTCATCGGCGTATTGAAGGTTGAGCGGTTGCTCGTTGCCCAGGTAGTAGCTGGTATTGCCTTGGACATCGAGATCGACAATCAGGGTTCGAAACCCCCGGGCGGCGCTAATGGCCGCCAGATTCACGGCAATACTGGTTTTTCCTACTCCGCCTTTCTGATTGAAGACAACGCGCCGCATTCTGGAACTCCTCGTACATGCCCTGCGCTTCCCCGGGCGCATTATAAAGAATGGGGGCTCCGGGTCTAGGGGTACCGTGCAAAGTGGGCACCTATTTTCATAAAGGTGGAAAAGTTCTACCACCGCCACCTCAGCACCGCGCAATCAGAAAAGTTAAATACCCGTCTTAAAAGGGTTAGTTGACTGTTGCTCATTTTGGGCGACGGCACATGATTTGCACTCTGTTTACCCACACGTGTTAGGAGAACGGAAACTTATGCTTCGACATTGTTTACCAGGCGCCTCATTGGCCCTGATGATCCTCTTCTTTTCGGCATCGGCCTCGGCGCTTTCCTTCACCCTGAAGGTGATGAAAGATGGTGAATCGGTTGGCATGCTGAACCAGGAGACGATGAATTGTACCGGCTCCGCCCCGAGCTACAGCTGCTTGGGTGGGGGCGTGAGCACGACTGGCACTCTCGCCATCGACAACTGGGACCTCACACTCGATGAGGATCCCGTTGTATCGGGCACCGTGGCGGTGACCAATAGCAGCTCTGTCCTCACCCACTACACCATGATCTTCACACTGAACATCACAGCTCCGATTACGCCGTCCAGCCTGATTGGTGGTTCCATGCAGGGTGGCGCCACGGACAACAACGGGGATGGCGTGATACTGGCGACCTTCGCCGGGAGTTCCTTCTACGCCGCACAGATTGACGGCTCGACGGTTCAGACCCTCTATGCCGATCCACAATCCTTCAGCGCCGGGAACTACCTCAGCCTGAACGTTCCTCAACTGGCCTTCGGAACACCCATCCCGAGCCAGGCGGGCCCCGCAGCCAACTCCACCATCGGGATCGTTTTCGACTTCACACTGACGCCTGGTGATTCCGCCAGCTTCACCGGAAACTTCGTCGTCGAGCCGGTGCCAGAACCGGGGACGGCCCTGCTACTCGGCACGGGCTTGTTAGGCTTGGCGGCGAAACGGCGTCGGAACTAAAAATTCTATTGCCCGTGAACGCGCGGCTACCCGATCGAAGGAGCTTCAAGGCTTAATCAACAGCCACTTCCGAGCTTCCTCGATGTCACTGAAGGTGCGAACATTGTGAGCTTGATTCTTCGACACCGTTTCGAAAAATCCATATTGCTTTAGATCACGGGAGACAACGAGGGCGCGGCGCACCCGCCTTTCGGCACCCGCCTCCGTCGCGAATTGGGGCATTCGATAGATTGTGGCCTGGGTCATCTTCAGTTCCGCATCACGAAAGTCACTGAGCACGCGCTCACAATCGTGCCCAGATGCAAGCTGCGCAACCTCTCGCGCGACTTGTGCCAAGACTTCCATATCTAAATCACCCGTAACCTTGATACGGATAAAGTCGGACTCGGCGTCATAACTTACTTCGATAGCCACTTCCGATCCACTCCATCCAGTGGTTCCAATGCGACCTCTATTCTACTACAAAAGCCGGGCAGGGAAACTTCAGAATCAAAACACCGTTCAGTAATTGACAGGCTTCCCTTTGTAAAATAAGAAGGAAATCTTATAGCCCGCGTCCAATAGGTCTCAGACGGTAGATCCCCGAACAGATTTTTGTATTCTGCCACAAACTGACCCATGTGCCAAAAGCCAGACCGACTGGCAATCACAAGAGGAGGGCGGGTTTTTGGAGCAGCTAAAATCTCAACAGGAAGTGATCGAGCTATTGGTTGCCTACACGATAGCTTTGGACACCAAGCACTGGCCCGCCCTGGACGATGTCTTCCACCCGGATATTGCGGTGGATTATGCGGGCATGTTCCAACTCGACGGGCGGGAATCTTCAATTGAGATGATTCGCTCCATGCTCGAAACCTGTGGGCCCACCCAACACATGATCAGCAACTTCCGAATTGAGATTGAAGGTGATCGAGCCCAAAGTCGTTGTTATGTATGCGCAACCCACGCGGGCCGTGGGCTCATCAGTCGCTTTCTGTATTTTACCATGCACGGTGAATATCGAGACGAGCTTTTGCGCACTGAAGCGGGTTGGCGCATCACCCGCCGCGAACTCCACATGAGCCATCGAAAGGGCACGATGATCGCCATGGGTTCCGGCCTTTGGCGCTATCTGTGGCGAAACAAGGCCATGCTCCGACGTTGACACACTTCGAGCGATCCCTGGAAACCAAATACGCCCGGGCCGCCATCAGGCGATTGGACGTAAACTTTGTTGGTAGCGGGAGCCCGCTATTCGCCGCAGCTTTCGGGATACCTCGCGGGCGGATCTCTTTTCCGCACGCTGTGAGATCAACACGGTGGCCAGGCTGTTTTCAAGCATGTTTTTGGTGCTGGAGTGAAGGGGAGTCAACCTGATAGCTCTTAGTACTCATCATAATTTTAGCCATTTGCTAGCTCATTTTTCGTTATAATCGCGTGACGTGAAAACTGTTGCAGATCCTCCACGACCGGCGCGGCACAATACCACCGGAAGCAAGAGTACGGACACGGTTTATCGGTGATTATAAAAGGGGAGCTAGAATGATAACTGGATTCAGATTCATGTTGGTTGTTACTCTGGCGCTGGCTAACCAGTTTTTTCTATCTGCGGCGCAGGCTGATGCGACGGGAGAGCTTGATCGAACGGTTCTGCCAATGAAAGAGCCCGCGCGCCCGAAGGTCACAGAACTCGATGTGCGCAATGCCACACCGCCACCGCGCTTCGAAGTTCGCGCGCCTGAGGGCGCACCGAACGTACTCGTGGTTCTAGTGGATGACCTGGGCTTTGCAGGCACCAGCACCTTCGGTGGCCCGGTGGGCACACCCACCTTTGAGCAGATTGCCAACGAAGGGATCCACTACAACAATTTTCACACCACCGCCGTTTGCTCACCGACCCGTGCGGCGATCAAGAGCGGTCGTAACCACCATGTTGCCAACATGGGTGGGATCATTGAGACGGGAACCGCCTTCCCGGGGAACACCGGCAAGATTCCCAACGACGTAGCCCCGGTCGCCGAAATGTTGCGCCTCAATGGCTACAGCACGGCGGCCTTTGGCAAGTGGCACGAGCTCGCCGCCTGGGAGGCAAGTATCTCGGGCCCGTTCGCCCGTTGGCCAACCTTCCGAGGCTTCGACAAGTTCTACGGTTTCCTCGGTGGAGAGACCAACCAGTGGGCGCCCTATATTTATGACGGTACCCATCCCGTGGAACTGCCGGAGGACCCGGACTACCACTTCCTGACGGATATGACCGATCAGACGGTGACTTGGATCAAGTACCAGAAGGCGCTGACCCCTGACAGACCGCTCTTCATCTATTACGCGCCTGGGGCCACCCATGCGCCGCACCATGTGCCCAAGGATTGGATCGCCCGTTGGGAGGGCCAGTTCGACCAGGGCTGGGATAAGCTGCGCGACCAGATCCTGGCCCGCCAGATCGAACAGGGCATCGTACCCAAGGGCACCCGGCTCGCGCCCATGCCCGAGGCGATCCCGGCCTGGGACACGTTGAACGCCGATGAGAAGAAGCTCTTTACCCGTCAGGTGGAGGTCTTCGCAGCCTATATCGAGATGACCGACTTTGAAATCGGCCGTGTTGTAGAGGCCATCGATGAAACCGGTCAACTCGACAACACTCTGATCATTTTTGTCTACGGCGATAATGGCACCAGTGCCGAGGGTGGTCGCAACGGCATGTTCAGCGAGATGACCTATTTCAATGGTGTGCAGGAACAGGTCCCGGACATGCTGAAGAAATTAGACCTATGGGGCGGCCCCGAAACCTACCCACACATGGCCTCGGGCTGGGCGGTGGCCTTCGATACCCCCTACAAGTGGACCAAGCAGGTCGCCTCGGACCACGGTGGCACCAAAGTGGGCATGGCCGTTCACTGGCCCAAGGGAATCAAATCGAAAGGTGAATTGCGTTCTCAGTTTCACCATGTGATCGATGTGGCGCCCACGATCCTGGAGGCCGCCGGTCTGCCTGAGCCGAAGGAGGTTAACGGCGTAGCACAGCGACCGATGGATGGCGTGAGCATGCTCTACAGTTTCGATGATGCCGATGCGAAGGACCGTCACGTTACCCAATACTTCGAGATGTTCGGCAATCGTGCCATCTACCACGACGGTTGGTTTGCCCGCACTATTCACAAGGCACCTTGGGAGCGCCACCCGCGCCGCGGCCTCACCGAGGATATTTGGGAATTGTATGAGGTCGGCAAGGACTTCAGTCTGGTGAATGACCTCGCCGCGGAGAACCCGAAGAAGCTGGCCAAGTTGCAGGCATTGTTCATGAAGGAGGCCGAGCGCAACCAGGTGCTGCCCATTGACGATCGCACTGTCGAACGGGTTAACGCAGCCATTGCCGGTCGTCCAGACCTGATGGCGGGTCGCACCTCCCTTACTCTAGCCGATGGCATGACCGGCATGACCGAAAACGTCTTCCTCAATATCAAGAATCGATCGAAGACCATCACCGCCGAGGTCGAGGTGCCCGAAGACGGTGGCAACGGTGCCATTCTCGTGCAGGGTGGCCGTTTCGGTGGCTGGGCTCTCTACGTCAAGGACGGCGTCCCCGCCTATGACTACAATTTCCTGGGCTTGCAGCGCTTCACCGTGGAGGCAAAGAAAAAACTCGAACCCGGAAAGCAAACCATCCGTTTTGAATTCGCCTATGACGGCGGCGGCATGGCCAAGGGAGGGAACGGCACCTTGTATGTGAACGATGAAAAGGTTGGTGAGGGGCGGATCGATCGCACCCAACCGATGATCTTCTCGGCCGATGAAACAGCGGATGTAGGCATCGACCTGGCGACGCCCGTCGTTGAGCGAATCGGCTCTGAACGGGAGTCCCGATTCACGGGTAATATTCCCCGCGTAACAATCGAGGTGAAGTGAGCACACGGTCCTACGATGCCATGACTGGAGAGTGACGAGATGCAAGCTACAGACGTTAAACAGGGAGCGGATACTCAGGAAGAGCTGCCCGAACGTTTCTCACTGGTAGCGGGGGGAGCTTTCCATACGCTGCTTGGCCGCCTGGGACTGTTGGAGTCCGACATGCTGCCAAGCCGAGGAGCCGCATTGGGCCTGGCACTGATCGCGTTCTCTATTCCAGCGGTCTTCACCGTGGCCCAGACACTGTTGGAAGAGCGGTACTCCGGTTGGGATTATTTCCAAGATGCAACCGTCTACGCCCGCTATCTGATCGCCATCTTCGTGATGGTATTCACCGAACGCCTGGCGGATACCCGCATTGTCCTGATGACACAGCATTTTCGCGACGCACAGTTGCTCAATGCCAGGGGCCGGGCGCAATTTTCCGCGGCGGTAACCCGTGCCGATCTCCAGGCCAGTTCCTACCGGGCGGAACTCGTCATCGTGTTCGTGGCCTTTGCGTGGTCCATGACCACGACCCAGTATGCTGCGGTTATTTCCTCCGAGTCCTGGGAAGGGGTGGTCTCCGCAGGGGGCGCCACCGTTCTTTCTTGGGCTGGGGAGGCGTCTGCCTTTACCAGTGACACGTTGTTCTTGTTCCTGGTGCTGCGCTGGTTCTGGCGCTTCTACATCTGGGCTGCCCTGCTCAAGAAGACCGCGTCACTGGGCCTACAGATCATGCCCTTGCACCCGGATCGTTGCGGTGGTCTGGGCTTTCTGTCGATCTTCCCGGGGATTTTTAGCGGCTTGGTTATTGCCTTGAGTTGTGTCGTCGCCGCGTCATTCCACAAGGTCTTGCCGGAGTTAGGGGGCTCGGAACAGATCTTTTGGTTGGCGGTGGCAACCTGGTTGATATTGGTCATGGCTATTTTTCTCGGACCGCTATTGGCCTTTGTTCGCCCGCTGTATGTGGCGCGTGAAGCGGCGCTGTTGGATTACGGGCGCATGGCACATAAACTCCATTTGGAGTTTCATCAGAAGTGGGTGAGCGGTGAGGCCGGTGATGAAGAGCTGCTGGGCTCTGTTGACCCCTCATCGGTGTCGGATCTGAACGCCAGCGTCCAGGTGGTCAACGAAATGCGCACCTTCCCCATCGATCGCAGCGCGCTGATACTGCTCCTGGGGTGTGCTGGTGCGCCCTTGATTGTTGCCGCGGGCCTCCAGATGCCCGTCGCGGACTTGATTAAATTGATTCTGGGAGTCCTTTTCTAGTCGATCTATCTTATTCCTGAAGCATACGGAGCAGGGGCGACTCAGAGTCAGGATCCCGTTTAGGTGCTAGCTCAACCCCCATCACGCTGCCCGACCAAGGCAGGTTTCCGGGGAGTCAGCAGCAACTCCAAGCGCATTTCGCGGTACAATTTTGCCTTCTTCTTGTTGGCGCCAAACATGCTTCGCTCATTTGACTGGTAGGCCACAAAGAGGCGCACGCGCATTCCAGGGCGCCTGCATGCGCTTGAGACCGGTACTTATGACAGCCGTAACGACCGCATTGGGCTTGGTCCCGCTGCTTTTGTCCAGTGGCACAGGCAGCGAGGTGCAACGTCCACTGGCAACAGTTGTGATCGGTGGGCTCGTCACCTCAACGGTACTCACGCTCCTTGTCATACCTGCCTTCTATAAATGGTTTGCGGTGGATGCTGGACAAGATTGACCTCAAGAACAAAATGTGCCCAACCGTCATCAGACCTTGATGTTTGCCTAATATAGGGTAGGGGGGTATAGTATATCCCCATGACTCATGTTGTCGACAATCGAAAAAAGCTCTTGGCGCGAGTGAATCGCCTGATCGGTCAGATGGAGGCGCTCAAGCGTGCCATCGAGGTTGCTGAAAATGATGAGGGCTGCCGGACGGTCATGCAGCAAATCTCTTCCATTCGCGGTGCCATGAACGGTTTGAGCATGCAGTTCTTGGATGAACACGTTCGCAAGCACATCGCGCACGGGGCGAACGTGCAAGATAGGGAGCAGGCTGCTGAGGATCTGCTGGCTGCGCTCAAGTCCTTCCATAAATAGATAATCAGAGAAAGGTCATCGGCCAGGCTCATGGCATCGTTTAGTGTATAGCAGAGGATGACAAGCGGATGAGTAGCCACAGCAAAAAGCACAACTGGACCGGCAAACATGACCACGTCTTCGGCCAGGACCAAGCCAGTGCGAGTGAGCGTCGCACCTTTATCGTCGTCCTGATCACCGCCACAACCATGGTGTTAGAACTTGCTGCCGGTATGGCCTTCGGCTCCATGGCGCTGCTGGCGGACGGCTTGCATATGGCTTCGCATACAGTGGCCCTCGGAATCGCCACCTTTGCCTATCGCTACGCTAGACGGCACGCAGCAGACCCCCGTTTTAGCTTTGGGACGGGCAAGGTCAACGCGCTTGCGGGATTCAGCGGCGCCGTACTACTAGGCGTATTTGCCTTGGTCATGGCCGTGGAGAGCATCGAGCGCTTCATCAACCCTGTCGAAATTGCGGTCGACCCCGCTTTGTTCGTGGCGGTCATCGGGCTCTTGGTCAACGGTGCATGCGTATTCATTTTGGGAATCGACCATAGCCATGGTGAGGGGCATGAACATCAACATGGCCACGATCATCATCACCACCACGACCACAATTTCCGAGCCGCCTATTTTCACGTTCTCGCGGATGCCTTGACCTCGGTGCTCGCCATTGGTGCCTTGCTTTCTGCCAAGTACTTCGGACAGACATGGCTTGACCCGATGATGGGGATTGTGGGAGCGCTACTCGTGGGTAATTGGTCCATCGGTTTATTGCGTGAGTCCGGGCATGTCTTGCTCGACAGGCAGTCCAGCAGCGACGATCTAGAAGCCATTCGCAAGGCCATCGAGATAGAGCCGGTGACACAGGTAGTAGACCTACACGTCTGGATGATCGGACCTGGACGCAAAGCCGCCATCGTCTCCATCCAATCGGCAGATCCTCATCCCCTTGATACCTACCGGGCCAGGATCCCTGCCAACCTGGGAATCACACATGTAACGATTGAAGTGAGTCTCGGGACGGAGCGGGCAGAGGAGTAACTCGAGGCTCATTGGAGGTCACCGGGGCATCGGGCCAAACCCAGGTAACTTTTCCTTCCTGTTCGTACCAGTCAAGATTGCCTTGTTCAACAAAGGCTTCGACAGCCTTTCGGACAACCGCTTCTTCGACACTCGTATGCGAATTCAGTACTTCGATCAATGTTTCCATGGGTGGTTGGTCATGTCGCAATAAAAGGCCCTGTGCCTTGTTTTCAATAATATCTTCCGTGAAGAGTTGGTAGACAAAATCCATCCGGTGTTTGGTCTCCCAACGATAGATCTCATGAGGACTGGCTGTACCGTTGCTGTACGCCTGCTCGATCTGCCACCAGAGTTCTTTACAACAGGCATCGTATTCAGCGACGAACTCTTCCATTTCCTGAGTGGTCAAACTGGAGGTGGACACAATGGCACGATTGGCATCATACTCGTTCCAATCATTGCTGAGGATCTTGATATCGTATTCTTCAACCTGATCTCGGACGGGAGTTCCTGGCAGAGGGGCTAGAAAGTGATAGGCAAAATCAGCGCCCAACTCTCGAGCAAAGGCATCCGTCTCCTGCAGGGTCTGCTTCGTTTCTCCGGGCAAGCCAACCATGAACGATGAGAAAACGTGCATGCCGACTTCCTTGCAAACCTGAATCGCCTTGCGTGCTTGATCCAGCTTGATGTGCTTATCCACCCGGTCCAGCATCTCCTGATTGCCTGACTCAATCCCGAAACTGATGGAATCACAGCCTGTCTCCATCATGGTTTCAAGCAATTCATGCGAGATCGAATTGACCCGCGCAAAAGCAGACCAGGCGAATTTCAACTTCCGCCGTTTGATCTCATCGCATAACAGTCCCACTTGCTTACGACTGGAAGTAAAGAAATCATCGGAAATATTGATGCGCTTGAAACCCAAGGCCAGAATATTTTCGATCTCATCCACAATTTTTATCGGATCGCGATAGCGAATTTTATGCCCGACCATGCGAGTACCTTGACAAAAAATGCAACGGTAAGGACATCCCCGACTGGTAATGATGCTCACAGGAAATCCCAATGCCCGATAACGAGCGATGGGCAACAGGTCACGTGCAGGCAGGGCCAGCGTGTCCAGCTCCTTGAAAAATTCGCGCCGACCATTATTCACCAACCGACCCTCATGCAGAAAAGCAATGCCTTTCACGTCGACCCATTTCTCGCGTTGACAAAGCACGGGAGTTAAATCCCGGATGGTCAATTCGGCCTCACCAAGAGCCACGATGTCAACCTCGGGGTAAGCGCGCAGCGTGTTCTCTGCATCAAAAGTGACATGCGGGCCACCAAACATCGTAACGATCGCAGGGTTGTATTCTTTGACATCCTGAATGATGCGCGCAGCCTGTTTGAAATTCATCGTCACGGAGGTAATGCCTACGGCATCTGGCTGAAATGCCTCCAAAGCGCTTCGCATTTTTTCTGGCGTGTACTTTTCAACGATGTAATCAAGAAGGATGACTTCAGCGCCTGCTTCACGAAAAGCAGCGGCAACGTAACTCAAACCCAAGGGAGGTGAAGGCATCTCCTCCAGTGGAAAAGGTGCGGCAATCAATGCAATTTTCATGTTTTTCAGTTCTCTGTTTGAGTTTGATGGTTGATATTCTTGGTTGGTCTATGTAACCCCGTGTCCCGAAGGACATTAACGGACCAGCACCTTACCAGCCGTCGAATTATTTCTTATTCTCAGTAGCAAGAGGGGGACGTAGGCGCATGAGCGAGATTCGGAGGGTACGCATCGCAGGCACGGGGGCATTTCTCCCGGAGAGGCGGCTGACCAACTCGATGCTCGAGGCCCGGGACATCGGGACCTCGAATGACTGGATCGTCGAACGCACTGGCATCCTTGAACGTCGCATGGTCGAACCCGGCACACCCGTTTCAGAAATTGCACTACCGGCAGCGAAGCAAGCGATTGCGGCAGCGGGCATCACTCCCCAGGACGTCGACGCCATCGTGTTTGCGACGAGCACCCCCGATTCCATTTGCCCGCCCTCGGGCTGCATGCTCCAGAAACTACTCGATGCGTCTTCGGCCATGGCCTTCGATGTCATCTCGGGCTGCTGCGGCTTCGTCGTCGCTCTCGATCTCGGACGATCCATGCTGGCGTCCGGCCAATACAACAACGTGTTGGTCGTTGGCGCCGACATCATGACTTCCATGGTGAATCCCCTGCAACGCGATGTGTGCATCATCTTTGGCGATGGGGCAGGGGCCGCCGTACTGCAGACCGCCAAGGACGAGCAAGGGGCAATCCTTCGCAGCGTGATCCGCTCTCAGGGGGATAACGAAGTCATGTACGTCAAGGCTGGCGGCTCCCGTCACCCGACCACCGCCGAGACTGTCGCCAACGACGAGCAGTTTTTCCAAATGGAGGGCCGGCGCGTCTATAAATTCGCGGTCAAGACCATTGAATCATTGGTGCACGAGGTGCTCAAAGAATCAGAGTACGAACTCTCGGACATCGACTGGTTCGTCCCACACCAGATGAACAAACTGATCTTGAAGAGTGCCTTCGTCGATCGCCTTGGTGTGCCGTGGGAGCGCGTCGTCGTGAACCTCGAACGCTACGGCAATACCACGGCGGGAACGGTCCCCATTGCGCTGGACGAAGCCGTGCGCGATGGCCGGATACAGCGCGGCGACCTGATCTGTATGGTTGTGGTGGGCGCTGGACTCACCTGGGGCGCGACGCTGGCGCGATTCTAAGCACCACACAACCCACCCGATACCTCCAAACCTAATAAACCATCACCGGTGGATTTAATCCATCATTGATGGTATAACTCCGAACTATGCAAAACCGAACTATGCAAGAGAGCAATGAGAGAGCTCCTCAGAAGTCAAAAACCAATAAGAAGCCGGAAAAGAAACGAGGGCGGCCTCCACGCGGTAGCGATCGGGCACTTAGTCGAGACCGCATCCTTGAAACCGCTTTAAAAGCCTCCAAAGTAGATGGCCTGGAAAAACTCAGCATACGTCGGCTGGCGAAGGAACTTGGGGTCAATTCAGCTTCTATATACTGGCATTTCCCCAACCGGAAAGCGCTGATCCTTGCAGCGCTTGATCATGCAAGTCAAGAGATCGATCTAAGCTTGCCGCCCAAGAAGGGCCCGTGGCAAGAACGCAGCCTCAGCTTTTGTCACCAGATTCGAACCCAAATCAGTAAGCACCCCGAGGTCCTGCAAATCCAAGATCAAGGGTCGATTCTGACTCCTTTTGTAGTCCACGCCAGCCGGACACTAATGGAGATTCTCTCAGTGACGGGACTCCGAGGTGAACCCTTACTGCTCGCTGCCGAGACCCTCCTGTGGCAAGCCTTGGGCATGACTCGAATTGAGGTTGGGCTGCGCGACGGACTACCCAGCTCCGAAATGGTTACGGAAATCAATCAAATCGCAGTTCCCACATCTACCGAAGGACTGCAGGTCGAGGAATGGCGCTCCGTAGCCAAGGCCTACCTGGGTTTGGACCACAAGAAATTTTTCGATTTTGCAATTCGTACGACGCTCGATGGGATCGAACATTCCCTTCGCGATTAAGACTGAAAGGCACATGGCTGTTAGAGAAATGCGGGGGACTAGATGACAACAGGTGTAACGCGAAGACTTTTCCTCCAAGGAACGGGTGGGGTGCTCGTCTTATCTTTGAGTGGCCTCCAGGGTTGCAGTAAAGAAAGCGAGCAAGACGAACCCGCAGACAAAGCACGGCAACGCCCAACGCAAGAGCCCATCACCTACAACAGCTGGCAGGATGTCTATCGCGCAAAGTGGAAGTGGGACCGCGTGGCCAAGGGCACACATCACGTCAATTGCTGGTACCAGCGTTGCTGCAACTGGAACGTCTTTGTGAAAGACGGCATCGTCTGGCGCGAAGAGCAAGCCGCGACCTACGAACAAACCAACTCCGACGTCCCAGATTACAATCCCCGAGGCTGCCAGAAGGGTGGCAGCTTCAGTGAGCGCATGTACGACCAATCACGTTTGTTTCACCCCTTGAAGCGTGTCGGCAAACGCGGCGAGGGAAAGTGGAAGCGAGTGAGCTGGGAGGAAGCCCTGCAAGAAATTGCTGATGTATCCATCGACGTCTTGGGCAGTGACGGACCCTCGGGCATCCTCTGGGATGAAGGCTCCGCGGGCTCCAATCTAGGCGTGCAGCGAACAGGCACAGTACTGGATACCCCGATCCTCGATATTGATTCTGAATTCGGGGACCACCATCCGGGGGCAGCGGTTACTTGTGGAAAAATAAGTTTTGCAAGCTCTGGAGATGATCTGCATTACTCCGACTTGATCCTGATTTGGGGTGGTAATCCTACCTATACCCAGATTCCAAATGCTCACTTCATTAACGAAGCGCGTTATAACGGTGCGCAGGTCATCTGCATCACACCTGATTTCAATGCCTCAGCCATCCATGCTGACACCTGGATTCCCGTGAACATTGCCTCGGACGCCGCGCTGGGATTGTCCCTGGCACAGGTGATGGTGGAGGAAGGGATTCACGATACTCACTTCATTCAAGAACAGACAGACCTTCCATTGCTCGTACGCAAGGACACGGGGCAATTCTTGCGCGAGCAAGACCTGAAGCAAGGTGGCCAAGATGACTTGTTTTATATTTTCGACCAGAAGACCAATAAAATACGCGCCGCCCGCCGCGACGACCTCGCTATTGATGCCATCGATCCAGCCCTTGAGGGTGAGTTCAAAGTCAAGACACTGGAAGGCGAGGTCACCACGCTACCCGTGTTCGAGTTACTCAAAAAGCGCTTGGCTGAGTACACCCCGGAGTTGGCGACTCCCATCACCGGCGTAAAACCAAAAATTGTACGCGCGCTGGCGCGACAACTTTGCAGTGCCCGTGCGGCCAGCATGATCACGCAATCGAATTTCGGGAAGTTCTACCACGGGCTGGAAATGGAACGCGCCCAGTTTCTCGTCTTCGCACTCGCGGGACAGTTTGGAAAGAAGGGCAGTGGGATCAACGCCTTTCCAAACATATGGCTTTCCGGACACGAAGGGTTGATCGCAGGACCCGGTTCCTTGCCACCCAAAATCGGTCTCATCCCCAAAGTGGTAGAAGCACTCCCCGAAATTGTGATGAAGAAATTCAAGAAACAGTACACCGGCACCATGCTCATGTATGACCTGGTACGGAAGAAGCACACCTCCGGAAGCTCTCCCACAAGCACGCTCTTCCTTCATGAACACGGCGGTCTCAAGGATGCTTATGGTGGCGCTCAAAAAGTCGACCCTCATCTGAAGCGAAGCTTTGATGCCTATTTGCAAGAGGCCTACGACGAAGGTTGGCAATACCCGCCCGGGCCGCGCCCGCGCATCTTCTTTGAAGTGGGTGGGAATTACCTGCGCCGCAATCGCTCCTATCCCCAAATGCTCGAGGAACTCTGGCCCAAGCTAGACCTCGTGGTCACTTTGGATTTTCGCATGAGCTTTACAGCCATGCACAGCGATTATGTGCTTCCCGCTGCCGCTTGGTATGAGCAAGATTCCATTCCCTGGACGACACCCATCACGCCTTTCGTTCACGTAACGACGAGAGCCGTCGAACCCGTGGGAGAATCAAAAACGGACTGGGCGTTTCACTGTGTCCTGATCGAAGCGCTGCAGCGCAAAGCGGCCGAACGCAACATCGCGAGCTACCTGGACAGGTCGGGCGAAGAACGCAGGTACGACTCTCTCTACGACGACTTTACCTTTGGTGGGCGCTTCACCGATGATAAAGACAAGGAGGAGGCTTTGTGGAAAGAAGCCCTTGACCTGTCGAACAACGTGGGCGACATCGAATGGGAGGAACTCAAGGAGAAGGGATTCAGCCCTTACACCGGCCTGGGGTCGGGGTACATGAATCTGGGTAACGCCACGGACCTCGCACCCGGGGAAACGCTAACCGCGAATACCTGGCACACCGAGGACAAGTATCCCTGGCCGACACACACCCGGCGCATGCAATTCTATATCGATCACCCCTTGTATGTGGAGTTGGGTGAAGAGCTTCCCATTCACAAAGACTTACCGGCCATCGGTGGAGACTATCCCTTGCAGATGACCAGCGGGCATACTCGCTGGTCGATTCACGCCGCAAATCGGGATCAGCTAACCATGCTAAGACTTCAACGCAGTGGACCTACCGTCACAATGGGAACAGAGGATGCAAAGCGGCGAGGCATTGCCGATGGCGATGATGTTCGAGTTTACAACGACGCAGGTGCGTTCCACGTGCAAGCCCGAATTTCATCCTCTACGCGACCCGGGCAGGTAATCATGTACCACGGCTGGGAGCCCTATCAATTCAAGGGGCATCAGTCACAACACGCCGCAACACCCAGCCCCATGAACCCCATTCAATTGGCAGGAGGGTACACCCATCTGCAACCACGCCTGGCCGTTGGGACTCCAGGCGCAACTGATCGAGGAACGCGGGTAGAGATCGAGCGCACTGGTTGATCAACAGGCACGTGAGTAGAGAATCGAAGGCCTCGCCAAGCCATCCCTGGAAAAGAGATACGCCCAACCATCCTAAGGCGATTGATTACCATCAAACCCCGACCATTTGTCAAAGTTTTGTTCATTCTGGCTATCAGTATGGATCAATTCTTTGTCAATAATGGTAGTATTCTTTTTGATATCTATTATATAGGCGATGAAGCGGATGAGAATATTCTTACATATTGCCATGGCTCTACTTCTGCTCTTCGCTAGTGCACCACCCGTCTTTTCCGAAGCTCTTGATAAAACCAAAACGCCAGGGTTGACGAATCTCAGCCTTGAAGAACTCTTACAGATCAAAGTTACCACCGTCTCCAAGAGCCCTCAGGAATTGTCCCAAGAAGCTGCAGCCATTTATGTTCTGACTCGTGAGGATATTCGCCGCTCGGGGTACCGCAGGTTGCCGGAACTTCTGCGAATGGTGCCCGGCCTGCATGTCGCCAAGCAGAGCGCCAACAGATGGGCCATAAGCAGCCGGAACAGTCAGTCACGGTTTAGCAGTACCATGTTGGTCATGGTCGATGGCAGGACTGTCTACAGCCCCTTCTACGCTGGTGTCTATTGGGAACTTCAGGATACGTTTATCGAAGATATTGAGCGGATTGAAGTTGTGCGAGGCCCTGGGGGCTCACTTTGGGGTACGAATGCAGTGGACGGCATCATCAATATCATAACCCGCTCATCCGACGATACTCATGGAACCAAGGCCTATGCCCTGGGTGGTACCGGAGAGATGGAATGGGAGACCGGATTCCGCTACGGGGCGAGCGTTGATGACGAGACGCATTATCGACTGTTTGCCAAGGGATTCCAGAGTGACACGGGAGAATACCTGGGGGCCGACGAGAGCAGAAACAACGGTTTGGCACCCGTCGGGAATGACGCCGATGACGATGGCACATCAGGAATGGCCGGCTTTCGTATGGATTGGACACGAGGTCATGATGACTTCAACCTCCAGGGGAACATCCAACAGGCGGAGATCAACGAGGAAAGGGTGCTTGTAGGCCCAACCCTGCTACCGAACGAGATCGATTCGGATAATTATAATCTTGCCTTCAATTGGCAACGTGAGCTGACGGACAATGACTCACTCAAACTCACCACGTACTATGATTATCTAGATCGTACCGATGACATCTTGGAGAATGAAGAGCAGGTCTTTAATGTTGAACTGCAACACAACCTGACGCGCGGTACACATGATCTCAGCTGGGGGGCTGGTTATCGCTATTACGATAACGTCGCTCGAATTGCCGATCCCTCTTTTTGTGGCCCGACCACTCCCTGCTTTGGTGTTAAGCCCGAGTCCAAGAATCTCTCAACCTACAGTGCATTCTTCCAAGACAGGATCCATTTAACAAACACGCTCACCATGATTGTTGGCAGCAAGTTCGTGGATAATGAATATACCGGCTTCGAATACCAACCGACCGTCCGAGGGGTATGGACACCTGACAATGAAACCAGTTACTGGGCTGCGGCCACCCGAGCGGTGCGAACACCAGACCGGGTCAACACCGATGGCATCCTTGACTTCGGCGCTGCGACGGTTCCTATCGGCGATAAGGACATGGATTCCTTTGTCGCTTACACTTATGAGCTCGGTTATCGGAAAAGGTTTGTCGAGCGCTGGGCCATTGATGCAACAGTCTTTTACACCAACTGGCAGGATACGGTGCAAGAATCATCATTCGGACTCGACGAGTTCTACGGGTTTGAAGGAGTTGTCCGATATCAACCTTTGGAAGACTGGCTCATGGAACTCAGTTACACCTACCATGAGGGCACGGACGACCTCAAGGCTGGCGGCGATCAATCCAGGGAACTCTTGCCTGAACATTCACTTCAGTTGCGATCTCAGTACTCTTTTGCCAAGAACCTGGAGCTGGACACAAACATCTATTACGTCGATGATGTCAACGCAATCAATGCAGTGAGCGCCGATATCGATGACTACGTGAGAGTCGATCTGCGCTGTGGTTGGCAGATAACAGACCAGGTCGATCTGAGCCTTCTCCTGACAAATTTGCTCGATGGTGCTCATGCTGAGTCCTATGACACGATGAAAATCAATTCTGGCGTCCCTCGCGCTGCCATGCTGAAAATCACCTTCTCGCTGAACTGAATCATCAGGGAAGCGAGTTAACTCGACGCAACCGTCGATAGCCTCGTAACCTAGAAGGGCAACTCGGTTGCCTGCCGCTCGGCCAATTCGTCGAACATCCCTCGGCAGGCGGCCTCGTCTTGCGGTGAGGCGGGGTCATGAATCACCGCTCGTAGCGCCAGGTCCTTGTCGCCTGTCAGCGCTGCCTGCACGACGAGTTCCTGCAGATCGATTTGGGTGGCGATGGTTCCGGCCACGGGCTCCACCATCGGCGGCATGGTGTCGGGGTGAATCCCGTCCCCGTCGATCATGGCCCCCACCTCGACAATGGCACCCTCGGCGACATTGGGAATGAATCCGCGGTTCGGCACGTTGACCGCCATTACCTTGGTCGGTGTGCCGGTCCACAGCGCCTCAATGATGGGCACAACCTCTTCAAGGCTGTGCCCGAGTCGGTGAGTGGGAAGCGGAATACGGGTGTCCGCAACGCGCGTGATGAGCCTTTCAAAGAACCTATCGGCTCGCTGGAACTGCTCGACAGGCGCTGGATGGAAGCCGCCGATCTCGTGCGCGAAGGGGAGGTACTCGCCGATGTGGCTGTCCACCGAGCAGGGGATGACGCCGTAGGTCCGAACCATGTGGACCACGAGGGGTGCGTATATTTGGTCTGCCAGCATGCCGAGCAAGGGTCGATGAGTGACCGCCTTCGCCAGGCGAGTCGTGCGGGGACCGAAGTCAAAAATCTTCTTCGAGAACATCGCCTTGACGCGAGGCAGGAGGTCTTCGCCGGTACGGCGGTGGCGCATCTCGGTAAAAAACGTGAAGTGGTTGATGCCCGATGCCTTGGCCTCGATGTCGGCCGGCCGCACGCGTAACATCCGACCGATGCGACTTAACCCGATGGGCATCTCGTGGCACATGCCGACGTTTCGGATCCGGGTGCCCTTGTTAATCGCCAGCGTGACCCGGCTCATGGGGTTTGAGAGGTTGAGTAAGAACGTGTCGGGACAGTGCTTCTCGATGTCGGCGCAGATGCTCAGTGTGTTCTTGATGCTGCGCAGCGAGTGGAAGACGGCTCCCGGTCCGCCGTTCTCGCCGTTCACCTGCGTCGCCCCGTAGCGCCGCGGGATCTCATAATCCTGCCGCCAGTAATCAAAGCGACCAAACTCGGCGCTGCTCAGGCAAAAGTTCGCGCCCTCAAGCGCCTTCGCAGGGTCAGTGCTGTAGTCGAGGATGACCGGCGCGCCCATGCCCGCATTGAGCTTGGCCGCGAACCTGTAAGCCCGCAGGAGTCGCTGCTCGTTGACGTCGTGGAGCATCAACCGACTCCCGGCCAAGGCCGGCGTGTGGATGATGTCGTTGACCATGGTCGGGCCGAAGGAGAGCCCTCCGGCTCCAATCAGTGTGATTTTCGGGCTGCGCATTGCTCTTTGTGCATCCTTGTAAAGATTCGCTCCAAGCTTGGACGCTAGGATAGCCGTCTCTATAACTGGAGAACAGGGAGCCTGACTTCATCAAAGGTGGCGTTGCCAACTTCTCCGATGTGATTGATGAAGTCTACAAGCGCACCAACGAGAAATACGGCACTGATGTCAGACCCAAAGTCACAAAAGCCACTAAATAGAAAACGAACCGAATCACCGACCCACAAAAGATACGCCCAACCGTCCGAAGACGATTGGGCGTTTGCTTTTCTTGGTAACGGGGGCCTGATTTAACCGAAAGCATATGGGGCGGGGGAGGCTCAGGATCAGGATCAGGATTCAATTTGGTGCCTGACCAATCCGAACTCGACATACAGGGCCCATGGGCGAACAGAATAAAACCCTCTAGAAACACTCCGTTAACAAAAGGTTTGCGTACCCTAAGCCTCCAGGCCCAACTGCCGATATATGTACAATATGTACGTATTATACATATTGGGGTATTCTTGGTAGATCTCAGGGCATACGGTGCTGAGACGAGCCGAGACCGAAGCGGGGAGAGATCGTCAATCCGGTGACGGGGCAGCGAATGGCTGCAACCGCTGGGAGCAAATCAATTGCATATCGGTGCTTTCGGCGCTCGTGCTGGCGTTCCTGCT
>PIVT01000350.1 GCA_003353845.1 Pseudomonadota bacterium
AGTTTCCAATTTACTAAATAATGTAACGTTCCGACAGGCGTGATATCCACCCCCCAGTTTTACCATCGGGACGGCACAAACGCAAGCATGACGCTCACACCCCCAGGAGAAATGCAAAGTCACCGGAACGGGTTGAATCCGAGGCGGGAGAGGACTGAGTTGGGACGCCATTGGATTCGTTCGGCGGTTGCCCGGAGGGGTTCGCCTGGAGGGTGGATCAGGCGGAGGACAGCGAGAGCGGCGTTCGTCAGCGAAGCGAACGCTTCGGCCAGGCCGGGCCGCTTGGTGTAGTGACGGTCTTCGTCCCACCAGCGGTCCTTGACGAAATGAAGGCAGTTTTCCACTTGCCAGTGGCCACGAACGTAGTCCTGGAGTTCACGCGGCGTGACCGAATCGGGCTCCAGACTGCTGATAAAGTACCGGCTTTCGCGGGAAAGGAGCGTACCCTCCGCGCAGCGCACTTCGCGATCGACACGGATACCGATCTGGCAACCGGGAACATCCAGATGCTCACGGATATGCTGGGCGTCGTCAAGATTGACCCAAAGCCGGCGCGTTTCCTGATTTAGCCCCTTTTTTCGGTGACTTCATGGGCCGGCTTGGCGGGCGTCTCCTGGAAGAAGCAGGTTTCCAAGGCGTCCAGCATGTCGGGCTGGTTCGCCTTCACTTGGAACAGGTAGTCGCAGCCGTGGTCTTGGAGAAGTTCGAGCAACGGCCGCTGGGCGTAAATCGCATCGCCGGTGAGCAGTTGCAGAGCAGGATAGGCCGTCAGCAGTTCGGCAAGATGTTTTTTGAGGCTGCCGGGCTCGTTGGTTTTGTCGCCGCCGATCGACCATTGGTCCAGCGTCAACTTGACCCGTTGCAGGAAAACATTGAGCATTTGCACGGGCGAGCCATCGGCACCAAGTCCTTGGCGACACGTCTTGCCGTCGACCGCCGCGGCCCAACGGCCCTCCCGGTCGGCAAGAGCCGTGTTCAGCCATAAGGCGAACGCCTCGCGAAACTCGTCCAAACTGAGCCCGGCCAATGCCCTGGAAATGGTCGAGCTACAAGGCGGTTTGTTGCGTGTAAATCCCAGTGGCTCCTTGAGTTCCTCCCAATTAACATTCGCCCAACGCACCACCACTGCCATCTCGGTAATCCGCCCCAACAAGCCGAGAAACACCAGGGAAACGATGCCTGAGAATGGGTGTCTCACCCCTCTGGCTTTGCGTGGATCCGAGACCTTTGAGAATACCGCCTCCAACTGACCCAACGAAGATGCGACCACGATACGGCCCTCCTTGAAACGTATGAAGCCCCAGCCGCAACTCCGCCACGGCTTCCTGTTTCTACGGACCAGCCCACCTTATGGTTGGCCAAAATGGACTTTGCATTTCTCCTGAGAGTGCTGCGCACATCGTTCCTTTTGGTGATTCGACAAGCTACAATGAACGGTCCATAGGCGGCGTGGCCGCCGGGGCTAAACGCAACACGGAATCGATAGACGGGAGAACGTCATGCCTAACGTAGCTATCCTTTACTGTAAGCGGATCAAGGACCACTCGTGTGTCGCGTGTGCAAAATG
>PIVT01000351.1 GCA_003353845.1 Pseudomonadota bacterium
GTTAAGGTTAAGAGTAAGAGAAAAGCATCTCGTTTCTGGGCTGGAGCCCTGGACAGCGAGCAGAGCGAACGAAAAAAGAGGGGGAACAGGCGAGCGAAGCGAGCCTGTTAATATTATCTGCCCGCCGCAGGCGATAAAATTTTTGATTTCTAGACTGTACTAAAAACGGAGAGCTAGCTTGATTCATGGAGATCTAGAAGGGCGACTTAGCCTCTCTTTCCGCCTCTTTTCATCTTCTCTTTTTCCCCTTTTCCCTAGAGAATCTTGTCGGTGGTGCTTCCAAGTTCGCCCAATCGCCCTATCTAGCAGCGGGCATGGACACGGGCGGAACATGGCAGGTGCCTTGGCCCGGGCATAATTCACCATCAGTGGGCCCTGGAGGCGCTGGCACCGAGTTTCTTCGATGTTTGTTTCTTGCTCTTCTTCCCCGCAGCTGCCCCTTCTTTTTTCTCGCACAACAGCACCCAGTCAATATTGTAAGCGAGAGTACTGAGCACCACGTCGCGTTTGCCGTCGCTGAAGTTGACTTCCACGGTCACTTGCTTCGCGACACGCTTCAGCTTCTGGATCGATCCCTTGAACCACTCCCAGTTGATGACCTGGCCAAAGGCGTTCTTTCGAAGAGAAGGGCCATCTCATTTCGCTCGAGAGACGACACGTCGATAGAGCCTCAAGGTTCGGCTCAGGAGCCACACAGATCGCGTCAAGAGCATTCATAATCATGCTCAGGAGAATTTACCTAAATCAGCTAAACATGTTTTAAAATGAAGACAAGTCCGTGCAAATGAATTGCCGCTGAGCATGATGGGATGAATCCAAACCTTCTGCGTGGCCTCAGGTTCTGTCTGAGGCGGCTCCTTGTTGTCCGACTTCTTCGTTCGGCCCCAAGTAGAGAAAGAAAACGGCACCTTTGCACCGTCGACATCATCCGTGGACATGAAAAGGCACGCACCGAAAAACACCGTGAAGAGGTACACGCATGGTGAAGAAGATCCAGAGATCTTCAGATAAGATAATGCTCGCCCCCCGCCCCCCCAAGAAGCCGATGAGATTATAAAAGTAGGGTCCCTACTAGGGACCTACAGACTGTATATCGCAATATTGTAAACGATCACGAGTACAACTGTAGTATCGTAGTATGTAGCTGTAGGTAGACATGACTTCATTTTGATTTAAAATTAGACAATCTCAGTGGGGCTGCGTGGGTTCCGGTCTGGGTGCCGTGGCACCGTGTTCCGGCGGTCGAGAAACCCAGCGGTACATGCTGGGTACATGCACGGGCGGGCAGTGAAATCTGGGGGAACAGTGTACCGGTACACTTTCCTGCTACTTCACCACCTTCCCGTCATCGCCCGACCACGGGCGGTGGGTCGTTGTATTCGGGGGGCCAAGTTATGGCGATTACCGACGAGAAAGCGAAGGCAGTTCCCTGTTTTTTCTCCGGAAATCGTTGAAATCCAAGATTTCGCTTTGCTCATTGAAGGGGCCAGGCGGAGACAACAGACAACAGACACGATATGGCAGTGCAAGAGTCTGGAGTTGCTTGAAGACCCCTAATCTA
>PIVT01000352.1 GCA_003353845.1 Pseudomonadota bacterium
TAGCTCATGCTCTTGGGATTGATACTACATATATCAAGTGGTCAATAGAAAAGCAAGGGGGATTATTTATCGAGCCCAGCCAGGGCGAACGCTGACTTTTCTTTGACAGCCAGCTCGGCAAGGGTCAGCTCATCGCCGGCCTTATTGACGAACCGATCTAACGGTACCTTTCCCTTGCGGAACAAGGCACCTTTGGACTTTCCAAGGATGTCGTCCTGGAACGCTGCAGGCTGGCCCTCCAGCCATTTTTGATAAGACATCTTGGCCGGGACCGTGCCGGTCAGCTCCCGCATTCTCGACTTGCTGAACGTGTCGTATTTGCCCTTTGTGCCTCTCGGCAGGGCGCCCCGCGTCGTCACACCAGGGAGTTTGTTCTTGCTGGTAAACTCACGAAGCAGTTGGCGCTCGGTGAATGCTCGGGCTGGTCGCTTGCCAATGGCTTCGTCGGTTACTGCTCCAACCCTAATAGAACGACACTGCATATGAAGTGGAGGACGCGGCCCGTCGTCAATTGGAAATACTTTTCCGTCTAGACCACTACAGACAATTGTAGTTCTCGAGTCCAGAGTCGCAACATATCTCTCTTTCTTTACAATTCCTTTATTCTCGACGAAGAATTCCCGCCTCGCTTCATTTGATACATGGTTAACCGCCGTTCTGGTTATTGCCTCGGCAGCCCTTCTGGTAATTTGTGTTACCCCATCCACCCCTTTCAGTTGGGCCGTCCCAACTATTCGCCTGGCAATGGCCTTCGTCCCTTCGCCCTGAACCAGGCCGATATTGACCTGATCGGAAATGCGCTTCAGGTCGGTAGCAGCAAGCTCATTTGCCCAGCCCTTGAGCAACTTGCCCTCGAATGGGCGGGAATTAACAATGGATTTCAGCAAGCTAGTGCTGGGCATGGTAGTATCCCAAACAACAGGCACCGAGGCATTGAGTGCCGCGCCAACGAAGGCAGGCTCCGCTTTGGCCAGATTCATCATCTCCTTCACCCAGGTCGCATTGACGTCGTTCATTGCTTTGAGTCTGGTTTTCTTCAATGCCTTGAACAATGCGTTCCGACGATTCAGGTCGGCACGCGTTATCAAGCCCTTAGACTTGGCCAGCTTAGCCTCTATCTGCTTGACCATATCCTCTTCTGTAGCGTCCAGGATGCGAAAGATATCGTTGCGGATAGACCCGGACAGCCGCGTCAGGCCGATTTGATGCCTGACCATGGCGTCGAAGAATTCTTCGTTGTAGGTCTTAGGCACGATAAGCGGTTTCCAGGTTCAGCCAGACATGGGCACGGACACCCAGGATCTTCTCGAACGCCTCAGCTATCCCTGCATCGATCGGGGCCTTGCCTTCGGAAATCTGGCTGATCAGCTTCGCAGGGAGCCCGCACATCTTGGCAAACGCATCCTCGGAATACCCGCGCTCTTCCAAATAATCATCGAGCAGCCACCCCGGAGGAACTTTGTAATCCATCACTCATCCTCATCTTCGTCCGGCAGGTCGTCAAGCATGCTCGAACCCATCAGCGGAGCCTCCGCTTCGATTGCGGCGGTC
>PIVT01000353.1 GCA_003353845.1 Pseudomonadota bacterium
GCCATATCCATGGGGCCCTCTTCCCACTCGATGGTGGCCGGATCACGGTCGAAGCCGCCAAACATTTCCGTCCACTTGTAAGCAATGAGCAGGTCCATCAACTCCGACTTGCCACCCTCGCGCACGGTCTGCATCTCGGTCATCACCGTGCCCAAGGCATCGACGCCCGGCTGTCCGAACAGGAAGCGGATGTACTCCTCGGGAATGCGCGGTGTGTCTTCGTCCAGGTCACCGTTTTCGTCAAACTTCATGGGACCGGTGGGCGGGACATAGAAAATATTGGGCTCGGTGCCGTACTCGGCGTGCAAGGGAACGGCCGCACCCCATTTGTGCACCAGCTTGTACACCGCGCTGTCCACGTCATCCAAGTAACCGGTGAAGCGAACGCGACCCGGACACTGACGGGCACAAGCGTTGGCCACGCCCTGCTCGATGCGCGGGAAGCAGAAAATGCATTTCTGCGAAACGCCGCGCTCGTTGTTGAAGTAGATCTTCTTGTACGGACAAGCTTCCATGCAGAAGCGGTAGCCACGACAACGATCTTCGTTGATCAACACGATGCCGTCTTCTTCGCGCTTGGTGATGGCCTTGCGCGGGCAAGCCGCGACACACGAGGGATTGGTGCAGTGGTTGCAAATCCGAGGCAAGTAGAAGAAGTAAGAGTTGGGATAGTCGCCCGCCCCTTGATCCTCGTCCCAGTTGGGACCCCATTCCGGCGTCTCCCCTTCGATCTGCAAATGTGCGCTTTGGCCTTTGCCGCCGAAGAAGACTTCGTCGTGATTGTATTCCCAGGCTTCACCAAACTCAGTGCGCGAAGGCAAGTGGCCGGGTTGTGCCAGGCCGTCTTTGAAGCCGCCGCCCATTTTTTCGTAATCGCGCGGCGTGCCCGAACCCGGCTGCGTGTTCACCGTGTTCCACCACATGTACTCTTGACCTTCGTCTCGAGTCCAAAGGCGCTTACAGGCCACGCTGCACGTGTGGCAGCCAATACATTTGTTGAGATCCATCACCATGGCGAGTTGTCGTGTACTCATCGTCTTTAATTCCTCTGCTTACTCGAGTTCGAGGTCAAGCCAAACGGCGCCGGAAAAAGCCTTGATGCCAGCGCGTTCACTATTACTGCCGTCCCAAATGGCGACGCCAAAACCTGTGTGTGTGCCGGGCGTCAATTGCACCACGCCCCTTTCGGACTCCACTTGCAACGCCCGCACGAGGGTGACCACCCACTTGCCATCGCGATACTCGCCATTGGCGCGAACCTGCTCGAGGTCCAGGGTTTCTGAAGAGCTAATGCCCTCGGCCACCACATGCCGTCCGACCCCGTTATTGTCCGCTCGCCAGAACCAGGCGTTGACCGGGTGGTCCGGCGCACCCATAGTCACCAGCGCGGCGCCGGGCGTCACAGGAAAAGCGACGGCAGCGCCATCGGGCCAGGAGGTATTGTCTCCATGAGTCGTGCTGGACTTGGCCAGGGGCCATTCCAAGCGGAAGGCCAGGGCCTCGCCATTGTGGGCGGCTTGTGCTTGCACACTGCCCACCGCACCGATCTT
>PIVT01000354.1 GCA_003353845.1 Pseudomonadota bacterium
GAAAGAGCTGGTCAGGAACGACCCCAAGGAGCTTGATTTCGAGCGGGTCAGGCTCATGAAAGAGGTGTACGAGGAATACGTCGGTGAAGACCAGATCATACGGCGCTCCAGGTTCCTGGAAACTGTGCTGGACCGCAAGAAGCTCTACATCGATGACAACCTCTTTGTCGGCGCCATGGCAGGTAAGCACATGGATATGTACACCCATCCCGAATGGAACGTGAAGTGGATGAAGGAGGAGAAGACCGCCGAGAACTCGAAGACCAAGCAAGATCGGGAGGCCAATGCATGGGCGCTCGAGTACTGGGACAAACGTTCGCTCTCGCCCCGTACGGAAAGAATTTTCGAAAAGCGGTATGGTTTTGATCCAAAAATATGCTACGAAGCCGGCCTCGTTGGCCCATTCCATGACTGGCCGGGTGGCGGCGGCAACCTCAACTACCCACGGGTTTACAGAGAGGGCCTCGCCAGCATGATCAAAGAGGTCGAGGAGCGGCAGATGTCCCTGGAAATGCGCATCTACAATGCGGACGCGCTATACTTTTATGAGGCCAGTCTCATTGTGATGCGGGCGATGATCCGGTGGTCTCATCGTTATGCCGAGCTGGCTCGTGAGATGGCAGCAAAGGAAAAAGACGCAACCCGCAAAGCAGAACTGATTGCCATGGCCGAAACCTGCGAATGGGTTCCCGAGAATCCCGCACGCAACTTGCGGGAAGCCATGCAGTGCCACTTCCTGTGTCATTTGTTAGTAGAGATCGAGCAGATCGGATGCGGGTACTCAGAAGCCTACCTGGGCCAGAACTTTGAGCCGTACTTTCAGGCAGACAAGGCTGCCGGACTCATCACCTATGACGACGCGGTCTTCATGTTCAAGAACCTCTGTATCAAGCTGAATGAGATTAACTATTACTATGGCGAGAGGATTCTAGTGCTGAACTCTGCCGACTTGGGACAGAGTATTACGCTCGCGGGCTATACCGAGGAAGGTGAAGATGCCACTGCGGAGATGGACTCTGTGATCCTCGATGCATGTACATACCTGGCTCTCCCCCAGCCGCCGTTGTCTTGTGCGCTTACCCCGAAGACGCCGGGTAAATTCATCGAAAAAGTCCTCGACTGTATCGCTACCGGTGTGGGCATGCCCCAATTCGTCAATGCCGATGTCATGGTGCAACGGGCCCTGTACCTATGGGGTAACACCAAGAACGGAGGCGTCCTTCCCCTGGGCAAGGCCAGGCGCACCTGTGTCGGGGCGTGTGTGGGAAGCTACATCCCCTACGAAACCGGCCACCCGGTGGAAGGACAGCCCAACATTCCAAAGGCGGTCGAGCTGACCATGAACAACGGCTTCGATCCGCGCACCAAAAAGCAGGTCGGGCCCGAGACGGGAGATCCGGAAACCTTCAAGTCCTTCGAAGAACTGTACGCGGCCTTTGAGAAGCAACTGCAATTCCAACAGGAAGTCCTGCGCCGGGCGGCCTGGATTGCAAACATGCTGAATGCAGATTTCCTGCCGTCTACCTGGCGCTCCATCATGACCATAGGAT
>PIVT01000355.1 GCA_003353845.1 Pseudomonadota bacterium
CACCCATAAAATAGACACCACCCCACTGTCCTGTTAAACTCCGTCCCAACCACTGTTCCCGGAAACCCACCAGAGCTATAGTCAAATCTGGTGTATGGGGAGTCATCAGGCGGCGTCTCTGTTGCTATCGGCTGTCTCGGTTACCTCGATACCATTCTGGAACTTGACTCCCTGGATGACCTTGGCCAAGTGGCCTGATCCACGCATGCGATTCCAGCGTTTTTCGGCGCACATGCCGAGCTTATAGATCAGGGTGAGCATCGTGTTGCGGCTGAGGCACCCCTTGGTACGTTTCGTGCGGTGGCGAATCGTGGCGAAGGTGGATTCAATCGGGTTGGTGGTGCGTAGATGCGTCCACTGTTCGGCAGGGAAGTCGTAGAAGCTGAGCAGGCGCTCCCGATCTTTTTCCAGGCACTGAGCCGCCTTGGGGTATTTGGCTTGGTAGGTGAGGAGGAAGTGATCAAAGGCCCGTTGGGCCGTCTCCCGCTTCTCCGCCATCCAGATCTCTTGTAGATGGCCCTTCGCCTTGGGCTGGACGCTTTTGGGCAGGTAGTTGAGCACATTGACGGTTTTGTGGACCCAGCAGCGCTGCTGACGGGTGGATGGATAGACTTCATCCAGCGCCGCCCAGAAGCCCAGAGCACCGTCTCCCACGGCCAGCTCGGGGGATGTCTTCAAGCCCCGTCGCTTAAGCTCCAGCAGTACCTCGCGCCAGCTCTGCGTCGATTCCCGAACCCCGTCTTCAATCGCCAGAAAGTGCTTCTCGCCCCGCTCATTGACGCCAATGATCAGTAGGGCGCAGAGCTTTTGACCCTCGGCCCGTAAGCCGCTGTAGATCCCATCCGCCCACAGATAGACCCAACGCTCTTGATCCAGGGGCTTGCTACGCCATGCCGTGTACTCTTCTTGCCACTGCCCCTTCAAACGGCTCACTACACTGGCCGAGAGTCCACGCGCTTGCGGGCCAACCAAGACCTCCAGTGCTGCGCGCATCTCACCGGTGGAAATCCCCTTCAGGTATAACCACGGCAAGGCCGCTTCCAGGGATTTGCTCTTGCGTACATAGGGCGGCACCAGGGCCGAGTGAAAAACCACCGGTTCGTCGGTGCGCGAGCGCAACTTGGGTACCTGGACCCGGAGCGGACCGATGCCCGTCATGATCTCGCGCTCCGGAAGGTAGCCGTTGCGCACCACCCCTTGGCGGCCCTGTTCATCTCGCCACTCGGCGTAGTGCGACAGTACCTCTTCGACTTCACACTCAATTGCCTTTTGAATCAATCGCTTAGCCCCACTGCGCAACAGATCCGTCAAAGGATCGTGGATCTCGGCTGGACGGGTAAAATCAACTACGTTATCGTCTTTCATGGCGGCGTATCTCCTCATGTTGTGAATCAGTTTTGGTGAACCGATTTCAACAGGATACGCCGCCTTTCTCAAACCTCCATACACCAGATTCGGTTATAACTCCTGAAAAACTCCAGGGATAGAATTTTTTAAGGCCCTTATTGTTTGAGGATATGAATTCCAAAATCAATGTGCC
>PIVT01000356.1 GCA_003353845.1 Pseudomonadota bacterium
GGGCTGGCGGATCGGCGCGATGTCTCGCACTTGATAGAGTGAACATGGGCACTTTCAAGGCTAGTGGCTTTGCCGTCGGCCCCGCCCGCGCGAATGAAGCGGTGTTCTGCGAGGGATTTAGTTTTGGTGGGTATCCCACCCCTCGGCTCCCATTGTTGTATATATCCTGCATGATTTGCAAAGCATCCCTTATCTGACTGGCTGGGAGCAAGGCTATGTGTGTTCTTACATACACCTGGCCAGGATCGAACTGGCGACCTTCAGCGTGTGAGGCTGACGTCATAGCCACTAGACCACAGGTGCGAGTGTTGATCTTCCATATGCAGAGCTATGCGTCGCCTTTGTCTTTCCGCCTGGGGCACCGCAACTACGCATATTTCTCCCCCTTCTTCAAAAAAACGAGCAGTTCCAAGCGAGCGCGCCACAGCCAACCGCCCACTAAACACGCTCCAGGCTTTTCTCTTGCTTTGGACGCGCCCTTGCGAGCAAAGCGGTTTTCTTTTTGGGGGAAGTGCTCAAATCTTGAACATGAAAGAAGGCATGTGTTCGCTGGCGCGCCCGATTCTTCCGCCAGAACCCCGCACTTTGCTCGTTGCCACCTGCGGCCCAGGTGCCAAGATGCCCCTCACCTTATACGAATTCACTGCGCCGGTCAGAGTGCGCGCCAGCATGGGACGCCAGCACATCACAGACTCTCTGGGCAAGTGGTTGAGGCAACGCCATGTTTACGGTATGGCAACGAGTTAAGCATTTGCGCAGTGTTGCTTGGGCAGAAACCACGAAAACTACGTGTATATTGTACACCTGGCCAGGATCGAACTGGCGACCTTCAGCGTGTTGGGCTGACGTCATAGCCACTAGACCACAGGTGCGTGCGTTCCTCTTGAACTTACAGACAATTGCATCCTGCTGACACCGCTCAGCTCGTCCGCGCATCGTGGCAAGCGATGCCCAAAGACCGCACAATTACCCACATGGCAACTCCTGTATCGGCGTTCCGCGAACGCAGAAGTGGCTCGGGGTGAGTTCGCCCATCGGCCACTGAGCATGCGAACGATGTCAGCGCCAGCGCGCAGATGTCGTCGTACCGGTCCATCCCTCCAAGAAAATGGAAGCGCAAAAGCATTGCCCTAGAGGCATGCAGTCTCCCACTTCAACATAGAGACGACGCGGGGAAAATTGCAGTTATCACCGACGGTTCCCTGCGTCAGCTGCAGTTGTAGCAATCGAGAAGCGTTGCGTTGCACGAAGGGGTCGGTTGTAGAAGAGCGTTTGCGTGATCGCGAACGAAGCGGTGTTCTGCGAGGGATTCAGATTTGGTGGGTATCCCCTCCCCCTCGGCTTCCATTGATGTATCTATCTTGCAGGATTTGCGAGGATTCCTGATGTGATTGGCTGGGGCATGGGGCACATGGTGTAGTGGTATCACATCCGCTTCGCATGCGGAAGGCCCTGGGTTCAATCCCCAGTGTGTCCAGCTATCAACTGGTGATAAGTCAAAGGGAGTGGAAGTTGGAGAGAGAAGGGGAGGGGAGGGG
>PIVT01000357.1 GCA_003353845.1 Pseudomonadota bacterium
TACGCCGTTGATTTCCAGGCTCCGCCGAAAGGAGTCAACGGCGGCACCGGGCTGTATGCCGGGGAACAGGACATGTTCTGTAAAACTGTTTCTGAGTCATCCGGTAGAAGCGTATGTTGACTTGAAGAGATGTGGACATGTTGGTCTTATCTGAAGTTGTACTAACGACTTCAGGCAGGAGATGCCAACATGTCCACGAGCTTGTTGTACCATGGATTCGGGGTGCGTGACTACCGCTGCGTGAGGACGGAGTACACTGCGGGGGGTGTGGTGTTCACGATCGAGCGTAGGCCGGAGACCTACCGGTGCGTTGCTTGTGGCTCGGAGGCGGTGTGGCGGGAAGGAGTGATCGTACGGCGGTTTCGCAGCGTGCCGATCGGGTGCAAGCGAGTCGAGTTGGAGGCGAGGATCCCGCGTTTGGCATGCTTGGATTGCGGAGTCACTCGCCAAGCGGTGATCGGCTTTGCCGCACCGAGACGGACCTACACCAAGGCGTTCGCACGTTACGTTCTGGTGTTGTCGAGGCACATGACGATCAAGGACGTGGCCCGCCACCTGGGTGTCAGTTGGGATGTGGTGAAGGAGATCCAGAAGAAGTACCTTCAGAAGCGGTTTGCCAAGCCGAAGTTGAAACACCTCACACGCATCGCCATCGACGAGATTTCGACCGGCAAAGGGCATCGCTACGTGACCATCGTGATGGACCTCAAGAGCGGGGCGGTGGTCTACGTGGGCCAGGGAAAAGGAGGCGACGCGCTGACCGCGTTTTGGAGGCGGTTGCGGGCCAGCCACGCCAAGATCGAGGCCGTGGCCACCGACATGTCGCCGGCCTACATCGACGCGGTGACCACGCACTTGCCCCATGCCACCTTGGTCTTCGATCGGTTTCACGTGATCAAGCTCTACAACGACAAGCTCTCCGATCTGCGGCGTGCCATGTTCCGCGAGTTGAAGGACTCGATGCAGAAGCAGGTGCTCAAGGGAGTCCGTTGGCTGTTGCTCAAACGGCCCGAGAACCTGGACCCTGCACGCCAGGAGCCCAACCGATTGAAGGAAGCGTTGCGACTGAATGAACCACTGGCGATCGCCTATCAACTCAAGGAAGAACTCAACGAAATCTGGGAACAGGAAGACCAAGAGACGGCCCAAGCCCTCTTGATGGACTGGATCGTGTACGCCGAGTCGACCGGCATTCGCATGCTCCAACAGTTTGCCAAAACCCTCCGCTTCCACGCCTTCGGCATCCTGGACTGGTACGACTACCCTATCTCGACCGGTCCCCTGGAAGGCACCAACAACAAGATCAAAACCATGAAACGCCAAGCCTACGGATTCCGAGACCCCGAGTTCCTCATGCTCAAGATCCTCGGTATTCACGAAACAACATACGCTTTAATCGGATGAACCAGAAATAGTGATATCGCTGGACCCGGAGGTACGGATCGACCGTACAGCGATGCCCGCGCCCCTGGGCCTGGCGGAAGTACGCGGAGATAGCCTCCCCAAACCGCTCGATTGCCTGGGGCGTGACATCA
>PIVT01000056.1 GCA_003353845.1 Pseudomonadota bacterium
AAAAAATGATCGCCGTTGTTCGAGACATCTCGGATCGAAAACAAACAGAGAAAGAATTGGCTGAGACGCGTCGCCAATACCACCATCAGGAAAAAATGGCGGGGATCGGACAGCTGGCCGCGGGAATTCTTCACGAGGTGGGAAACCCCATCGCATCCATCTCGGGCTCCATTCAATCCATTCGGGCAGAGCATGAGCTTCTCGAGGATCCGTCCTTTGATTGTCCGTTCAAAGAGCAGTTTTTCAGGCATCTCCAGATGATTGAAGATCAGACCGACCGTCTCTCGAATATTACGCATGAAATCTCAACCTTTGCTTCTCCGCAGGCGAGGGAACGTGAAGTTTTAGACTTGAACGGGTTGATTCGAAGCACGACGAACCTTCTGCGTTATGACCGCCGGTGGGGAAAGATTGAGTTGAAGCTGGCCTTGGACGATCAGCTGCCAGCCGTCGTTGGCGTGGCCGACCATCTCACCCAGGTATTTATGAACCTGTTGATTAATGCTGCAGATGCGGCCGATTCTTTTCACGATCCATCGAGGCAGAGCTTCACCATCCGGGTTTCAAGCCTTCAAGAGGGTGCGCGCGTTCACGTGAAGATTGAAGATGATTGTGGTGGTATGAGCGAAGAGGTCCTAAGGGGCGCACGGGAAGCATTCTTCACTACAAAACCAGCAGGGAAAGGTACGGGATTGGGACTTTCCCTGTGTGATTCGATGATCACTGGCCATGGGGGAACGATTGCGTTGGAGTCTGTGCCGGGTTCTGGGGCGACGACCGTTCATGTCTACCTTCCCATTGATGAAGAGTACCTCTAGGAGAGGCGAAAGATGTCTGTTTTGCACATATTAGTTGTAGATGATGAACCCGCCATTCGGCAGGTGCTGACATCACACATCCGGAAGGCCGGTCACCATGTCGAACATGTTGGGGACGGAGCCTCTGCGATGGAAGTTCTTTCTCGCGGCGATGTAGACGTTTGCATTTGCGATATTCGACTGCCCGATTTCGATGGCATCGAGGTGATGCGAAGATGTCGCGAGGCCGGTACTGAAACAACCTTCTTGATGATGACGGCCTATGCTTCCGTGCCGACCGCCATCGATGCCATGAAACTGGGTGCCTTTGATTACTTGACGAAACCAGTACGGCATGAGGATGTGCAGCATCGAATCGCTCAGATTGCGGACATCACCGGACTGAAGGAAGAGAATAAGCGCTTGCGATCCTTGGTGAACAAGCAGAACCCGGAGATGATCTCCTGGAAGTCTCCCGCCATGCAGGAAGTCGATCGGCTTGTGGACAAAGTGGCGCGAACATCGGGAACGGTTCTGATTACGGGTGAAAGTGGCACCGGGAAAAGTTTTATTGCGCGACGAATTCATCAGTTGAGCACGCGAGGGGATGAGGCCTTTGTTGCGGTGAACTGCGGCGCGATTCCGGAGAACCTGTTGGAAAGCGAGTTCTTCGGTCATGTGAAAGGCGCGTTTACAGGCGCGGATCGTTTGAAAAAAGGGCTGTTTAGAGAGGCTGACGGCGGAACACTGTTTCTCGATGAGATTTTTGAGCTGCCGCTGAATCTTCAAGTGAAGTTACTGCACGTACTTGAGGAAAAGGAAGTCCGCCCGGTCGGTGCCGAGCAGGGCAGGTCCGTCGATGTGCGCATCCTGGCCGCGACCAATCGAGATGTAGAAAAGATGGTGGCATCGGGGCAATTTCGAGAAGATCTGTATTATCGCTTGAATGTCTTGCAGTTCGTATTGCCCCCGTTGCGGGAGCGAAAAGAAGACCTTCCTTTATTGATTGATTTTTTCGTGAAGCGAGAGACGGGCCGGTTGGGATTGGAACAGGAATACCTATTGGATCCAGCCGTGGAGGAAATCCTGGAGTCATACAGTTGGCCCGGAAATCTCCGTGAATTGCAGAACGTAATTGCACGAGCCCTCGTCCTGGCTGATGACGGTGAGGTTCGAGTTTCAGATTTGCCACGATTTTCAAGCAGGGAAGAAGAGCAGTCAGTGGCTGGAGGGGTGTCGCTGGATCCCTCGGGTACCTTGCGGGAGCAAGTACGAGAGTTTGAAAGTCAACTTATACAACAAGTCATGTCGGAAGCCGGTGGCGATCGCCAAGCCGCTGCGAAACGATTAGGTGTAGGTTTGTCGACGTTATATCGTAAGATTGAAGACGGCACAGGGTGATTTTTCCGGGATTTCGGATCCGGCCAGTTTGGGAATTGTTTTAGGAAAGTGAGGAACCTTTTATGAGTTTAAATTGGAACAAACGAGAGATGGGGGCCGTGGGTTTTTGCCACGCCTGCGGTTTGTCAATCTTATTGATTCTGTCTACCGGAGGAACGCCCTTGCGTGCCGATACCGAGGCAGAGACAGTCGCGCCGGAAGCTCCGGCTGCTGAGGTGGAAGAAGAAGCGGCTCCGCTGGAGGGCGATGATGCCGAATGTGAGCGAGCCAGGAAACTGTTCCTTCAGGGCGATATCGTGACGGCCATGGATATTCTTCGCCAACCCGTGATTGATGGACACGTCCCCTCACAGATTCTGATGGCATATATTCTCCAACACGCCACTGATTATCCTCGGGCGTTTGCAATCTACGAGAAGCTAGCTGAAGCTGGCAACGCAGAGGGGCAAGAGGGGCTGGGGGTTATGTACTTAAATGGAGAAGGGACAGAGAAAGATGAAGTCGAGGGCGTGCGTTTGATTACGCTCGCGGCAGAACAGGGAGATGAATCAGCCATGCTGATTCTTGCGAATGGCTACCTTCAAGGAAACTCGGGCTTGGAGTACAACGAAGAGAAAGCCATTGAATGGCTAGAGCGTGCTGTCGAGGAAGGTTCAGAGACGGCTGGCACATTGTTGAATAAGGTTCGAGGAGTGACACCTCCGCCTGCTGAGGTAACGGAATAGGAAAAGTGCTTTCCCAAAGGGGGAAGGGCCACTAGGACGGAATGTGTTTTTAACGGCTATTCCTTCGGCAATGAGCCAAACGCCAAGGGTCGGAGTAGCTGATTCGCTTACATAAGGAAATGAATTGATGGTTAATTTTGAGATGAATCGCTGGATGAGTTCTGTGGCGGTTGCCTGCCTTCTTGTGTCTTGTTCAGAGACAACTGAGGATCCGGCGGCGATTTCAGAAACGACTGAAGAGCCAACCGTGATTGCAACAAGCGTTGTGCAACCGGCACAGCCCATACGTCGGGTCGTGGAAAACTTCGAGGTGGGTGAAGGCGTCTATGTTCGATCCCTGGCCGTGGACGAGGAGCGCAACTCCATCTGGGTCGGAACCTCTGTGGGCGTTCATGAAATCGATCTGGTTGATAGGTCGGTGAAGAATACGTTTACCCGCGATCATGGCCTGGCCAACGAATACGTCTTTTCCGTTGGAGTCGATCACGAGGGATATAAGTGGTTCGGTACCAATGCGGGCGGTGTTTCACGCTACAAAGAGGGTGATTGGAAGACGTTCTTTCCCATGCACGGTCTTGCGGATTATTGGGTGTATTGCTTCGCGAGTCAGCAAGACGGGACTTTGTGGATTGGGACCTGGGCCGGCGCCAATAGTGTCGACCCGAACACCGGAAAGTTTACAACCTATGTCAATCAATTGATCAACGAATGGGTGTATGGCATTGCGGTGGATTCGCAAGACCGCGTGTGGTTTGGTACCGAAGGTGGAATCAGCCTGTATGACGGAAAGGGATGGCGCTCTTGGACGCACGCGGATGGCCTCGGTGCGACTAATGGCCAGGAGTTACCCCCGAGTACCAATACGGGGTTGGGAACGAGATCGCGTCACGATCTGGGAATGATGCGTGGAGGAGAAGCCACCTACAATCCCAACTATGTGTTCTCTGTGCACATGACAGACGAAGATGTTCTTTGGGCAGGTACTTGGGGCGGAGGCGTAAGCCGCTTTGATGGAAAGACCTGGAAGAGTTTTACGAGAGAAGATGGTCTCGCGGGCGATATCGTTTACAGCATTATTCAAGATTCTGAAGGTGTGTTCTGGTTTGGAACCAATAGTGGCATCTCGCGATATGACGGAAAGACCTGGAACAATTATGGAGTGCACGACGGGTTGATCTCTAGAAATGTATACACAATGGCCGAAGCACCGGATGGTGACATTTGGGCCGGTACACGCGGCGGCGTAGTTCGACTCGCTCGCTAGTGAATATTTAATGAGGAGATGGTTGAGATGCAGGTGAGTCTAAAAATAGTCTTGGGTACCCTCGGCGTGGTTGCGCTGGTGGGAGGAGCATATTTGTTTGGGGTTAAGCAGGCAGGGTTGCAAGCACCTGCCGGTGCGGTTCCCTCGGGAGCAGGCGAGGAGAGTGCCATCTCTACGCCAGCACCTGTGGAACAACCCGCTGCTGCGGAGGGTCGCCGGGATCTATTGCCCGCCGATGCCAAGCATGCCAAAGCCCCCAAGAAACCCGGGCGTGAAGAGGTGAAATACACACAATTTGGAGTTGGCAACCGAAACGTCAAGAGTATGTATCCAGATGGGAAAACCATGTGGATTGGTACTTCCGGAGGTGTGGTCCGATACGACATCGAGGTGGATGACTATAAACTTTACGACGTACGGGCAGGTCTTTTGTCTAACGGGATTTTCCATTTGAGTGGCCTGGGCGATGAAATTGTGGTGGGCACCTACGGTGGTGGGTTGTCTTTCCTGAACCCCGATGACGATACGTGGCGACACTACAATATTCAGCACGGTTTGGGTGATGGGTTTATCTATGATTTTCTCGCATTGGACAATGGGGATATCTGGATTGCTACCTGGTCGGGTGCGAATCGAATCCTTGGCGGAGATCTCGACGATCTCTCCAAGTGGGAAACCTTTACAGTTGAAAATACCAGTGGTGGCTTGCCCAATGACTGGGTCTACGGATTGGCCAAAGGCGTCAATGGTGAAGTGTGGATGGCTACAGAGGGTGGCCTCGCTCGTTTCAAGGATGGAAAATGGATGAGTTGGAAGCATTCAGACGGGTTGGGTGAAGAATACGAACTGGTACGCGATCAAATTGAATTCGATCGTGATCCGGCGAAAGAATCGAGTCACCATGCCCGCCAGAAAGTCGAGATGGGCTTAACGGGTGTGGATATTGCCTACAACCCGAATTATATCGTCGCGCTACATGTGGATGCTACGGGCGTTGTTTGGGCCGGAACCTGGGGCGGTGGTCTGGCGCGTTTTGACGGGAAGAACTGGAAGAACTTTACGGTGAAAGACGGGCTTCCGGCAAATCATGTGTTTATGCTGGGTCCTGAAAAGAATGGACGGATGTGGGTCGGTACCAGCAAAGGGCTCGCGCGTTTCGACGGGGAGAACTTCACCGTGTTTGATATGTCCGACGGTTTGTTTGCGGACAATATCTTTTCCATGGCAAATGGTTCGGATGGCAGCCTTTGGTTGGGCAGCTTCGGAGGGGTTACCCGCATGGATGGGTTGGAGACCGTAGAGTAAAAATGGCTCGGGGCTTCGGCCGACAGGTTAAACAAAAAGCGCTTTCCCGAATTCTCTCGTGAAGGCGCTTTTTTTACTCTTCGACCAGGGTGGCCATGCTCAGCACCTTGGAGTTGATTTTGAAATTGTCCCAATCGATTAGCGTCATGTTGATCTCTGGTTTGGTGGTGATACCGACCTTCTTGAAGCCGATGGTCCCGCCTCTCTGCGGAAAGTCAGGCAGGTCGGAGGCTGTTAATGTCCAACGGTCGACCTGTTGAAGAATTTCATCGAGATGCTCATCTTCTGACTTGGCGACGAAAATAAGATGACAGTCATTCCAGTTGGAACTGTCGACGCTGGAGAGTCGATGTATGACAATGTTTCGACCGTTAACCACGCGTCCAGCCGAACCTTCGTCAATGAGATCACTGACCGGACTTTGTCCGAGGATACCAATGACCAGTTGATTGTTGGTAAAGGTTTCACTAGGCCAGGTGATGTATCGCAGCAGTCTCAACATATAGGCGGCGCGGAGTTCATCTTGATTCAACCTGGCACCGGCGGGACTGCTCAGAAGCAGACTCGCTGCGAGGACTACCCCTGCAATCCGGATCCAGCAATTCATTCGCTTCATACTCTGCATGTTGTTTCACCCTCTCACGCGATCGCCTGCTAATCGGGTTAAAAAGTAATTGTCCAATCGACGGTATATTGCCAGCGCGTTTTAAGCTGGGGACCGTCCAGATTCTCGTAAACGGGGTGCCCCACTTCAAAGGAGAGGTTTTGCCCGCGCAGCGCACCCTCCTGTGAAAATAAGGAGATCCCTCCCAAAAGATCCACTCTCTTGCCCCCGCGCAAATGTGGGTCTGCTGTGGGTGACATCATGGGGTTGAGTCGCTCGTCGTGACCGTTGATGTTTCCCCAGATGAGTCCCTGTGTGCGCAGGTTCAGCGCGGCATGTTCCGCCAGGTGGTACGACGTCCATGCGGAAAGGTCCCACTGTGTGCCCAGGTTGTAATCTTTTCGGTTGTCCCCGAGCCGGAAGGTGGCATTGGCTGCACTGCCGAACCTCCATTTTTTGAATTCGTAGCAGTAGATCAAGCCCGGCTTGAGATCGAACGTTCCACTGCCAAGTCTCATGGGATAGGGAAGAAGCATCTTGCCCATGGGTGTCGTTGCGTTGTCGCTGATGGACCCGGTTGGCAAGCTGAGCGTACCTTTTGCTGTGAGCATTCCGTGGTCTCCTTGAACAATGGTTTTGAGCACCGTCAGGGCTATGTCTCCGAGCCCACTGTTGTCAACTTTGAAAGGGGTGCGCACGGTCATGCCGCCGCCCATCATCATCTGCATGACGTTCTTCATTTCCAACTCGGTGTAAGGAATCATGGCCATGAGCGTCCAGGCTTTCACTGGCGAGTGCATGATGTGCAGCATGTGCATGTCCATGGTCATCTCTTTCGGGGCAACCATGTAGCTCGTGGAGGAAAAGAACTCGTTGAGTCCGATGTCCGAGCGTCCGTCGCCCAGGCCGCGCATATCCATGTGCATGTACTGATAGCCGATCAGGGTCTCGCCCACGCTGAGCGTGTGATCCAATGGTGAGGTTCGGACTTGGGCAAGTTCCTCAAGGCTGTAGTCCCAGAGTGATTTAGAGGATGCGGGCGTGCTCAGAGTGACCGCGAGCAAGCTCAATAGAAGTGCAACGAGTACACTCCAGCGTGTTGGTAACGAGATGTGGGAATACTTCATCAAAAGGCCTCTTTGCAGGGTAATTGCTGAGCTTACTCGTCGGTACTTGTACGCAAACCTGATGCCAGTTTGCGAAACATTTCTGATCGGGAATACAAGCAGGTTTCAATCAGCAAAAGGAGAATTAGAACCGCGAAGTAGCCTCAACATTACGGGTGGGTGAATCGATGGATGGTTCAGGGGAGGGGGATGTGGCTTGCCGATTCTAGTTTTTGATTCTCGATATTGATTTTCTTCTCGGAACTGAGAAAATAATGGTTGTTGTTACACATTATATTATTGTATATCTAAAGTGTAGGTCTCTAGAAGCGCAGTCCTCGCCAACAATCCGAAGAGGAAATTGTGTTGGTTGATATTGGAGTAGGGGATCTTTGAAAAGACGCCATCGCTTCAATAGTAGGAAGAAATCATCTCGGGAATTAAGACAGAAATATCTTGTGTAGTACTTGTGTAGTACAGGGGGTTAGAAGATGAAGATCCAACTATACTTGATTTTGTGTGTGGCTGTTCTGAGCTTTTCTTCGATTGCGCGTGCCGAAGATGGTACAGGTAGTGTTTCAGATTCAGAAATGACACTGGACTACTATACCGAGTTGGCTCAGCAAGGTTCCGCGTACGCCCAACTCGCATTGGGTGAGATCTATTCCGAGGGGCAGGGCGTCGAGAAAAATCTCCTGAAGTCCTACGCCTGGTACTATGTTGCGGCCATTCAGGGTGTTACTGAAGCAGAAGTCGAGCTTAAAAAAGTCTTCAGCAAGATCGACAAGAAGCAACGAGCGGAAGCCAAGACCTTGGCTTCGAATTATCTGGCAATGTTTGTTCCTTGAGACAGCTTTGAAAAATCTGCACAGGTAAGAGGGTTTCCCCCTCTGTACTGTGATTCAATGGAATCTAAAAAGTTGGGAAGCCAGGATGGGGTGTGCCCGTGGGCAAAGCCCCTCTATCGAACCAGCAGCACCGAACAAGGAGCATGTCTCGCGACTCTTTCGGCGGTTGAGCCGATGAGCATGTCCTTTACTCGCGAGTGACCCTCGGCGCCCATGACGATCAGGTCGACCTCATTTTTTTGGGCGAAATCACAAATGCAGCGAACGATGTTGTCGCCGCCCATGACTTCGGCGTGGAGGTCTTTGACCTCACCGCTCACTCGGTCCTTGAGCTTGCCGATGGCTTCGTGGACTTCGTGACCGATCTCCATGCGCTTCTCACTATAGCCCCGATCCAGCGCGTCCATGGCAGTCGGGTAGGCGTGCAATAGGGTCAGGCGGGCACCCATAGCGTTGGCCTGCACCCGCGCTATTTCGGCGGCCGCCTCCGCGGTATCGGAAAAGTCGGTTGCGACCAAGATGTGCTTTAGAGTTGTCATAAGGCCTCCAGGTTTGAGCGTTCCTACCTTCTTAGTTTACATGGGCTGGGGAAAAAACGGGAAGGATCCTGCGCTTGATGAGCCACGCGCCCGATCTCATGAATGGAGAAAAAAACAAGGTTCAGGTTTGGGTAACTGAAAACGGAATTCAAAGTACGTCTCGAAAAGTAGAACTCGATGGTTGACTGGAGAGAAAAGTGGATGGGTGCGTTAAACTCACCCCGCCAAAAATTTGTAGACATTTCGATATGGAGTATGACATGAAGAAAGTATTGATCGCGTCCTTGGTTGTTGTCGGAACTCTTGCCGTGGCAAGTGTAGGTTTTGCGAAGGAGCCCATTGAACCCATTGGCCCACCACAAGGCATCAATGTGGCTCAGGCGGAATTGGGGAAGAAACTCTTTTTTGATCCACGGCTCTCGAAGTCGGGATTTATATCCTGCAACTCGTGCCACAATCTCAGCATGGGTGGGACGGATAACCTGAAAACCTCCATCGGGCATAATTGGCAGCAAGGACCGATCAACTCGCCGACCGTGCTGAACTCCAGCATGAATATTGCGCAATTCTGGGATGGTCGCGCGCCGGACTTGAAGGCGCAGGCAGGGGGGCCTATTGCAAACCCTGGAGAGATGGCGTCTAACCATACGCTGGCCATCAACGTTCTGAAGTCCATCCCGGGATATACGAGTGAATTCAAGGCGGCCTTTGGTAAGGGCCCCATCGATATTGATCAGGTCACCGAAGCCATCGCTGAATTTGAGAAGACCCTGGTCACGCCGAACTCTCGCTTTGATCAATGGCTAGGAGGTGATAAGGACGCGCTGAGCAGCGATGAGATGGCGGGTTATACGTTGTTTAAGGATTCAGGCTGTGTGGCTTGTCATAATGGTCCGGCGGTAGGCGGCTCCTCCTTTCAAAAGTTCGGCGTAGTGGAGCCTTATGTAACAAAAAGTACGGCCGAAGGCTTGATTGGGGTTACGGGCAAGGAGGAAGATCGCTTCAAGTTCAAGGTTCCGACCTTGCGCAATGTGGAGTTGACCTATCCCTACTTCCACGATGGCGAGGCGGCGACGCTGACTGTGGCTGTGAATACCATGGGTCGTTTGCAATTGGGTAAGAAATTCAGCAGTGCTGAAAACGCACAGATTGTTGCCTTTCTTAAAACCCTGACTGGCGATCAACCCTCGTTTGCGCTGCCGATTCTTCCGCCTTCAAACGACGGCACGCCGAAGCCAGAGCCGTTTTAGTAGATAGCACGTGTGAGAAAAAATCTAGATTATTGTTTAACGACGGTGAACTCTTGAGTTTGGTTGAAAATTTTGAGTGGAAGCCAATCGGTCAGCTCGGACATCTTCGGCATGCCCGGGCCTACGGCTCCTGTGGGATCGATGACCCACGGGTCCTCGGGGTCTTCGAACCACAGGGTTACCATGTGATATAACTGGTCGGATTCGTTGTGGATGATGGATCGAAAGACTCGGCTCTCTTCGAAGCCAAATTCGTGGAGGAGGTTGTAGGTCAGGAGTTCCAAGCCGTCGCAGTCGTCGCCAGCTTTGGCAAGGGTCTCTTCGAGGGTGGCCCAATGGTCGATCTCTTCATCGGGGACGTAGTGTACCTTTGATTGATCTTGAATCCATAGGGCTAGATCTTGAGCCAGGGCCCGTCTTTTCTCCATCTGAAAATTTTCGTACTTGGATTGTAGGTTCGCTCCATCGGGCTCTCCGTCCGAAAGGGCGGAAGAGACTGCATGGATTTCGGCCTTTCCCTTGCTGCTTGAGGTCGGCGCAGGCCCTGTCACACTTACTCCCCCTTGTGCCCGCCACTGCCACTGGGAAATTTTCCCCGACCATGGGTCTTGTTCGTGTGGAGGCTCGAAGTATCGATAGTGTGGCGCACTCTTGATGTCGTCTTCGATGAGTGCATGTAGTGTTTTGGTGGGAGCTACCACACTCAATGCGGTGAGTCCTATTGTGAGTACGAGGGGGCGAATGGCCATGAGATTTCTCCGTGCGCATGTTTCGCGGCCAGCGTGTCCCTGATACGACAACCTAATAGATATTATCCCTCATGCTATACATTGTCGAGTGTAACCGGGCGTGGGTAATGAACTTTTCGGTTTCGCATGGGGGTGGAACAGGGTCGGTTCTTCAATGTATGAGGTGTGTCGTTAATCCTCAATTCAGCGTTATTTTTTACCTGGCCGCCCCTCCCTGGAAACTGTCCCTCCCTGAAAAAACATCCAGAACTCCGCGCACTACCTCTTTTCAAGACCTTGCACCTGTCAAAATGTGACATTTAACCGTCCTCGTTACCCAGAATTGTCACTCCCTGGGGAACGGCGAGGGCGCTGCTCTCTTGCCGAAACCTTCAGATGTCGGGGGTGCAGCAGCTCTTTTGCCTGTGTGTGACGTGGCCGGTATGCATGTTGCAATAGTATTAATCAACTTGATAAACCATACGCGGCCCTCTGACTTCGGTGGTCGCGAACAACCTCGCACTCGGGAGCTAACTCATCATGCCCTCCTCATTTTCGAATCTCCGCGGTCTCCTCATTACTGCCTCTCTTGTTGCCGGTGGCTTCTTTCTGCTTCAGCTTGTGGTCCAAAACAACTCTCCTCGGGACCATGTGCGGATTTGGATGGCGGCCGTTGACGGGATTGCACTCCCCGGCGTTCCTGATTTCCTTACACCTTCATTGAGCGCGGAAGAAATTCAAGTTCAGATCATGGAAAGTCCAGAGCAGGTGGCTGCCGTGGCCAAGGCGGCCGGGTCCAATGTTGTGGTCGCTCAGCGCCCTGGCGTCGCCCTGCTTGTGGATGGCCAGCTCTTCGCTTCGAATATCGCAGCTGTTGTCCCGCTTCTTTATTCCCTGGGCTGGGAGAAGCTGCCTGTCGTCGTGAATGAACCCCAAGCCGGTGTGTCTTACACGCTTCCCAAGGCTAGTGCCAAGGGAGTGGAAGTATCGGCCGGGCTCCATTTTTATAGGGCGCTTCGAGGTCTTGGAGAGGTTGCGCCCGCGCACTTCCCGCTTCTTGCGCTGATGGCCATGGGGGCCGCACTGGGTTGGCTGTTCAGGCCCGCGTGCCACAAGTTTTTAACCTTGGTATCTCGACACGGCGCGGAGGGTGGCGACGAGGGGCTTCAAGATCAGCAAAGCTCTGGCGTGCGCGTTGTGTTGGTAAAGGATCACTTTGCTCTGAAAAACGCGCGCGTTGCCATCGGTGAAGAATACATCCTTGCATTTAATAATGACGCCTTTGCTTTTGCTAGCGGTTGGATTCTGGCGGTGCGCGATCATACGGTGTTCGATCTTCTCGATAAGCTCGGCTGGAGTGATCGGCCGGTGGAGATTTTTTCCGAATCCGATCTGCGCAGATCGCCTGTTCCGGGAGTCGATCGCTCTTGGTGCGCAGAAAAACAGGTCAAACGCGGGCAGGCCCTCGCCTTGGTCGATGCCCTTAGCTTGTGCGGAAGTATTGCTCACGCAGAAGGTATTCCCATTGCTTGATTACGAAGCTGCAGAATAGAGAACCTGCATCTCTTCAATGCCGCGGATTAGCGTCGATGCGGAGCGCACGGGGGCGGAGTCGGGAGCGAGTTGCATGTCGGGGAAGCGCTCGAGAATCTCGTGAATCATGACGCGAATCTCCATGCGAGCGAGGTTTGCTCCCAGGCAGAAATGATTGCCGATGCCGAAGGCGACGTGCGGGTTGGGGTCACGGGTGATGTCGAATCGATCCGGATTTTCGAACACCGCTTTGTCCCGGTTTGCGCTCGCGTAGAGCATGACCACACCATCGCCTTTCTTGATGGGTTGTCCCAGAATCTCGGTGTCTTGCGTGGCGGTGCGCCGGAAAGAGAGGATGGGCGAGACGTAGCGCAGAACCTCTTCGGTCGCGGACTCGATGAGCTCCGGTTTTTCGATCAGTAGCTTGCGCTGCGAGGGATTGGCCATGAGTGCTTCCATTCCGCCGGAGATTCCGTTGCGCGTGGTTTCGTTGCCTGCCACCAAAAGCAGGGTCATGAAGATGACGAGTTCGTCATCCCCCATGCATTCCTCGCCTTTGTCCATGACCCCGTCTTCTTGGGCGGTCACCAGAATGCTGACCAGGTCTTCTTGGGGGTTGCGTCGACGATCCTCGAAGATCGTCTTGAGATAGGCTCCGTACTCGGCGTAAGCTTTAAGCGAGGCTTCGAAGATGGCTGGGTCGCCAGCCGCCCCTTGAACACCGATGAGTTTGTCGGACCATTGATGAAACTGTTTGTAGTTGCTTTCGGGAATGCCCATCATTTCAGCGATGATGAAGAGGGGTAGAGGGACTGCGACTTCGCGCACGAAGTCGCATTGGTTCAACTCGGCGATGCTGTCGAGGCTCTTTCGCACGAGTCCGCGAATCTTCGGTTCCAGTAGACCCACCATGCGTGGCGTGAATCCCTTACGGATTAGCTTGCGCAGGCGAAGGTGGCGTGGTTTGTCCATGGTCAGGATGGAGATGAGAGAATTGGAGTCGGGGAGTACGCCCTGGCCTGAACACCAGAGCTCAGCGTTCTTGGAAATTTCCATCACCTCCTGGTAGCGGGAGACGACCCAGAGTTTACTCTGCTCGTCCCAGTACACGGGTGCATTCTCACGCAGCCAGGAATAGGCGGGGTAGGGGTTGGCTGCGAAGAAGCTGGGGTCGCTTACATTGATCTTCATGGGGGTGGAGCCTTTGCTAGTCTTTGATTACGACAGGGTGAGAGGAAGCAAGCCAGCGCGCCATGGGGCCTTCGCCGCGGCGTAGATCCTCAAGGGTGAGATGTTCGAACAAGCCGCGCAGAAGTTGTTCGGCCTGTTTCCACATGGCGCGAATAGAGCAATCCACGATGTGAACGCACTCGCCAGATTTTGGGGAATAGCGATCGCAGAACACTTCCGAGATCACCCCGCTTCCCAGCAGGCCCAAGACATCCCAGACGTTCACCTCCGAGGGTTTGCGTGCGCGGCGATACCCGCCGCCGGGGCCGCGGTTTGCCGTCACCAGACTCCCGGCCCGAAGCGGGCGCATCAATTTAGCGACGTACTCTGGGGTGAGGCCTTCTTGGGTGGCGATTTGTTGCACGGTGATGGCCTCGGCGCCCTCGTGGTAGTAGACGCGGAGCAGGCAGCGGAGCCCGTATTCTTCGGCGGCAGATACTTGCATGGACCGCAGTGTACAAAAACATACTAAAAAGTCCACATTTAACGACTCTAAATAGTGTGGGCTTTTCAGAGTTCAATCCTAGGCTCCGTCTTTCTCATCGCGGCCTTTATTCATCACGCCCTCACGCCGACCGGCGATGACTGAGGCCAGGGCTTTCTTCGCGGATTCGATGGCCTGTCGTTCTTCCCAAGCCAACGCTTCTTTGAAGGGCATGGCGTAGCCCTCCTCGATGAGTGATTTGTATTGCTGCAAAATGTGGGGCACGCATGCGCACATCTCTTCGGCCATTTGGATGGCTTTGGGTAGGAGCTCTTCTGCGGGAACTACATGATTGACCAGACCCCATTCGTAGGCTTGCTGGGCCAACACCGGGCTGCCTGTAAAGGAAATCTCCTTGGCCCGAGACATGCCGATCAAGCGTGGCAGCTTTTGGCTCAGTCCCCATCCGGGCAGCATGCCCACCCGCGCATGGGTGTCAGCGAAGCGCGCGTTTTCAGAGGCGATCCGGATGTCGCAGGCGAGAGCCATTTCGAAGCCACCCGTGATGGCATGGCCATTAATGGCACCGAGAATCGGTCCAGTAAAAGCTTCCATGGCCCGGGCCACGGCATTGTCAGCTTCTTGGGAGGCGTCGGAATCCGTTGTGCTCAACTCTTTTAAGTCAAAGCCTGCGCAAAAGGCCTTGCCCTTGCCGGTGAGGATGACCACGCGAATGTTGTCATCGGCTGAACACTCCGCGAAGGCCTCCACAAAATCTGCACGTAACTCGCGTGAGAGGGCATTCATTTCTTTGGGGCGATTCAGGCTGACAATGGCGTAGCCGTCACGTTTTTCCAGCACGACTTTGTTCATCTCAAGCTCCAAGCAGTGAGGGTGTTTTCAACAATTCAAGTTCTTTTGCAATGGCCGGTCCACGCAAGATCTCTTCGGGATGCCACTCGGTCAGGGGGTCATTGTCTGCCAACCAACGGACGAGGGCGGCGATGGCCGCTGGTGTGCAGGGCTTGAATCGCTTCATCACTTCTTCAGTAATGCCTGCGGCTTTCATGACCTCCGTCACGACGGTCCCCGGCTCCAGGTTGAAGCAACGCAGACCGGCTTCCGCGTGTTCCGCCCGCAGCGACCCTGCCATGCGCCCCAACGCCGCCTTGGAGGAGGGGTAGGCAAAGCCCCAACCGCCCTGGTCTGCGGGGACCGGTGGATTGTTGAAGGCGGTATAAGACAGCATGTTGATAATGGTTCCCTGCTTGCGTTCCAGCATGCCGGGCAGGACGGTTTTGATAAGGGCCAGTGGCGTGAAAACGTTTCCCTGGTAGATGGCCTCCAGTTGCTTGCGGGTCACATCGAGTAGCGCTTCTTGGTTGCCTGCACCTTGATAGACGGCGTTGTTGAATAACAAATCAACGCGCCCGAAATGGGCGATGGCTTGCTTGGCCGCGTCAATGATGTTGGCTTCGTCGAGGATGTCCGCTTTTAAACACAGGGCTTCGCTGCCTTGGTTGGATACCGCTGCGGCGGTGGCTTTCAGGCTGCCCGGCAATGAGGTCGCCGTGCCGAGGTGGTCGTGCGACTCGCCTTCGGCCAAGGTGCGGGCTGTAATGGCGACTCGGTAGCCAGCCTTGGCCAGGGCGACAGCAGTTTCGGCGCCAATGCCTCGACTCGCCCCTGTGATGAATGCCACCTTTTCACTCATCGAACTCTCCTATACCGGCATCGAGATTGCTCCGCTTCAGTATAGGTGCCTTGCGTGTTGAGTGCCGTGTCAGGGAGTAAAGGGAGCCTGGAAACGGAACTCGAGCAGGGTGCCAGCGGGAATGCTGATCTGGTTTCCCGAGGTGAGGAGCGACGCGCCGGCACCTACTGCGGCACCTGTCTTGGCACCACTACTGCCGTCGATGAGACCGCCGATGATCGCGCCACGAGCGGTCCGTCCCGCAGTCGTTCGGGTGGTGCTGTCGGTGACGGCCTGAACGCCCGATGTGACGATGGGCTTCATCTGTCCGTCGATGGTGATATCCGTGAAGGTCAGAATCATTTCGGCGTTTCCCACGGCACGCCCCGACTTCCTGGAGGAGGTAATCTGCCCGTACACCGTTGCGCCTGCTGGAGCCACGACGACACCATCGGCGACGAGATTGCCCTCAAGGGTGGTTGTGAATTTATACCCCGCACCCGTTTTGCGAGAGTCCAATGCCTGAGTCGTGCGTACCACCACCTTCGTGCCCGCTGCGACTGTTACCTTTGCTGGAGGGCTCGGCGCTGCAGGTGCCGGTGCAGGAGCGGGTGGTGGAGCAGGCGCCGCCGCTGGCTGAGCTGCCGGTGCCGCTGTTCCACCCCCCATGTCGATGTTGAGAGAGGCGACGTTGGCGGCATCGAACTTGAGTTCCTGCCCACCGACACTAAAGACAACCCCGTTCTCGTCGCGCGAAACCAACTTGCCTTGGAGGACCTGTCCATCATTTAAAGTCAGGGTGTCGGCTGATACCGGAGCGGCCAACAGCAGGCCTGCAGTCAGGAATGCAATGGCGCTCAGACTCATCAGAGTGAGGTGCGTGAAGTGAATGCGGTTTAGGAATTTCATGGATGTGTACCTCCAGTGTTTTCGGGGCGGACGAGGGTACGTCGGCTGGACGATCAGGATAGACTAGCTTCAGCCTGATTTCATCACATCTTAAAATACAACGCGGAGTGAGGCGCAGTGAGATCCCTTAGCTCTTCGACATCTTTCGGGCGAAGGTTCGCTTACCTCGGGGCTTCGGGGCTCCGGACTCGCTCTTTTTAAAGCCACGCTGTTTTGGGTGCTTGTTCTCGGCTTTAGGACCGTGGCGTGCGTGGCTGCGCTTGGCGTAGGGAGCTGAATCCTTGGCGGGACGATTCTTGCGAAAGGGCTTCTTTTCCCGGGTGGTTTGAGTCTTTGGAGAGAGGGCTTTTTTAATTTCCAGGGATTTTTCGCCGGCGGCCAATCGCAGTGCCGCTGCTGCAATCTGTGAAGCATCGACCCCCTCGGCGGCCAGTTCCTCGATGACCTTTTGGTAAGGAGCGAGAGCCTCTTCTTTTTTCATGGCGGAGAGGAGTCTGGCTTTGAGTATGCCAGCGCGCTTTGCAACGACGTCGGCATGGCTGGGCAGTTTGAGGGGCTCGATGGATTGCTTCGTGTAACCTTCGATTCGCCGAAGCATGTTCCGCTCCCGTGCAGAGACGAAGAGGATGGCCTTTCCGCTTCGGCCGGCGCGACCGGTTCGTCCGATGCGGTGAACATAGGCCTCAACATCCGTGGGGATGTCGTAATTGATCACGTGACTGATGCCCTCGATGTCCAGGCCCCGGGCCGCGACGTCTGTGGCGACGATGAGTTGAAGCTTCCCACTTCGCATGCTCTTCACGACCTGTTCGCGAGCAGCCTGACTCATGTCCCCGTGAAGGGCCTCAGCTCGGTGGCCGCGTGCGGAAAGGCTCTCCGTGAGATCGGCACAACCGGCGCGTGTGCGTGAAAAGATGATTGCTGCCTCAAGAGGCTCGGCTTCGAGGATTCGGGTCAGCGCGTCGAGCTTGTGAAGGCCTTGGACCAGCCAATAGCTCTGCTGGATATTGGGTAGCGTCATTTCTTTTTGCGCTACACGAATGCGAACAGGGTCATGTGTGTGTCGCTGGGCCACGTGCTGAATTTCTTTGGGCATGGTGGCCGAGAAGAGAATCACCTGACGTTTTTCCGGCGTGTGCTCAAGGATCCACTCGACGTCTTCAATGAAACCCATGCGCAGCATTTCGTCGGCCTCGTCCAAGACGAGTTTCTGAAGCTGATCCAGACAGAGCGTTTTTCGGCGCAGATGATCCATGACCCGGCCGGGTGTACCGACAACAATCTGGGCTCCACGTCGGAGATTCTGCAATTGTGGAGCGATGGATTGCCCGCCGACGATTGAAATAACGGAAACCGGACCGAGATGCTTCGAGTAGGTTTGAATGGCCTCTGTCACCTGAAGTGCAATTTCGCGGGTTGGTGTGAGGATGAGCGCTTGTACCTTGCGCGAGCGCAGGTCGAGTCCTTGTAAAATCGGAAGTGCGAAGGCGGCTGTTTTGCCTGTACCCGTCTGCGCTTGTCCGATGAGATCGCGTCCCTCAAGCAGGCATGGAATGGTTTGTGCCTGAATCAGTGTTGTGCGTTCGTAGCCAACGTCGCGCAGGGCTGCGAGCAAGGGCGGGCAGAGGCCGAGTTCTTTAAAGGCGGGGGTGTCGGAGGCAGTGGCGGACGCAGGTCCGTCAGGAGAGGGCTGTGGAATGGGCAACGAAAAATCCAGTGGGCTCTGCAGAACCCGTGCTCCCGTCCAGTCCCGGTTCATCAGGGGACGCAGGAGGGAAATTGAATTCGAGGGTCGAAAAGCGTTTCTAGCGGCGCGCAGGGCGCTCCGGTCCTCGAAGTGAGCGCGCATAGTAGCTCGCCCGGCGCTCATTGCACGGAAAAAAAGCGAAAGCGGGGGCGGTTTGGATCGCCAGGCGGCGCTTAACGCACTTTAGAAACGTGAATATTTCTAAATGCCTGGCTACTCTGATAAACATAAATCCAAAACTGTCCAATAGGAGCCCGGATGACCGATCTCGCGCATGACGCAATATTTGAACCTCGCAGCGCTGAAACATGGCGAGATCCCTTCACCATGTACAAGGCCATGCGAGATCGGAGTCCTGTTCAGGAAATTAAAAAGGATGAAGGGGACTACTGGGCACTCTCTCGTTTTGACGACGTGTTCAACGCAGTGATCGATGCCGCCACCTTTTCCTCAGCCCAGGGTCTCACCATGGCCTACGGAGAGATGGAAGAACTCGGCCTCGAAGCTCCCATTGTCATGATGGATCCCCCGGAACATACCCAGCTTCGCAAGCTGGCCACCAAACGCTTTACGCCAGCGCGGGTCGCCGTGATTGAGCCCATGGTGCGTGAGTTTGTGGTTGAGCGCGTCGAACGTCTGCGCGAAATGGGCGAGGGCGACGTGGTACATGAATTTCTAAAGCCTCTTCCCAGTATGATCGTGGGCCACTTTCTCGGCGTGCAAGAGAAAGACCGCGACCGTTTCGATGGCTGGACGGATGCCATTGTGGCGGCCAATGCCCAGGGCGATGTGTTGAGTGCAGCCGATGCCGTCGGGCAGATGTTTGGTTTCTTCAATGAGGTTATCGAGCGAGCTCGAAAGGAACCCGGCGACGATATGATTTCGACGCTCGTTCAAGCGGAATTGGACGGGAAAGAAGTTCCGTTGATGAAAATTCTCGGATTCGCTTTCACCATGGTGACGGGTGGCAACGATACGACCACCGGATTGTTGGGTGGTGCCACGGAAATCTTGACGAAGAACATGGACCAACGGAAACTGCTCCTGGAAGATCCGAGCCGTATCCCCAATGCCATTGAGGAATTTTTGCGTTTGACTTCACCCGTGCAAGGTCTTGCGCGCATGACCACACGCGAGGTTGAAATCGGTGGGAAGACGATTCCCCAAGGTCGGAAAGTGATGCTGCTCTACGCGTCGGCCAACCGAGATGAACGCGAGTTCGGTCCCGATGCCGCCGAGTGCGACGTCACACGAAAGATTCGTCGACACCTCGCGCTGGGATACGGTGCTCATCATTGCGTAGGTGCCGCCACTGCGCGCTTGGTGGCCCGAGTTGCTCTGGAAGAGTTGTTGGCCCGATGCCCTGAATTTTCCGTCGATGCAGAAAAAGGTTGCTATGCCCCCGGGCACTTCGTCCGTCGCTACGAATCCTTACCCTTTATTGCCAAGGCATGCGCATGAACGGCGGGATCTGGTTGCGTGAAGAGCAGGCGGATCAGGCCATCTTGCGAATTATGGAAGCGGCTTCCCAGGCTTTCTTGGAGTTGGGTGTCTCCCGAACAAAAATGGGGGACATCGCTCGCTTTGCCGGTTGTTCGCGGGGAACTCTTTATAATTACTTTAAGGGCAGGCGCGAACTTCACCTCGCCTATGTCAGCCATGCGGCGACCAGAGTGTCCACACACATAACGGTTGAGTTGGAAAAGTTTGACGATCCGAGAGAGAAATTCATCCAGGCCATCCTGTGCTCTGTGTCTGAAGTTCGCGCGGATCCGGCTCTTTCCGTCTGGTTCGAACCTGGCGAATCCGGGTTTGCAGCAGACCTCTCACGTGGATCCGAGATGGTGAGTCGCATTGCTGAAGAATTTGCTGCACAATTGTTGGCTCAAAGCAATGGCAAGAATGCCACAGACAAAAAATCGAAGCGTCTATTGGCGCGCTGGTTCGTGCGGATCATCATCTCACTGCTTATCATGCCCGGAGAAAATGCTCAGGAGGAGCGTGCCCTGGTGGAAGACTATGCTGCAGCAGGGCTTTTCGAAAGGAAATGATTTCGATTGTCATCTTGCAGGGTGACGCAATATTTTGACTACATGTCAATATTCAAGTTCTATTTTATTGATATTTAAAACATGAATATTGCTATCCTTTCTCTTGTGATTCCGCTCGGGAATTTGTAAAAATAACAGCGTTCACGTTTCGTCCTGTGTTTCATTCTTGAGTTGAATGCGGCGGCTGTATTTATAGGAGAGGCACGATGTTCGCGCTGAAGAAGATTCTGATTGTTGACGAGTCTGAAATTATCCTTCGCGTATTTGAGATGATGCTTCGTACACGTTGTTCTCAAGTACTGATCAGTAATAATGTCGATGTCGCTCTGAGTCACCTGGTCAATCACCCTGAGATCGAACTGGTCCTGGCAGGTGTGGGGCCGGACTCCGATTGCGGCTTCCAGGTCTTGGAATACGTTTCGCACGCCTGCGATCATAAGCCCCATGTGATTATCACGACGTCCCATCGAAATGAGATCGATCGCAAACAGGCCGTGGCCTTGGGGGCCCTCGCATACCTGACCCGACCGCTCACGATGAAACGCTTGTCGGAGGCCTGGGTGAAGACGAATCTGGGAGAGCCCTTTCCTGGAAGAGCACCTCGAAAATACTGTCAAAATTCCGTGTACGTGGTCGAGGCAGAAGTGGATTCTCAGCCACTGATCGCCTGGAAACTGAAGGATATCAGCGAGTCGGGAGCCTTCATTGAAACGCGCGGTCCTGTTGAGCCGAACACTGAGCTTCACCTGCTGATTGAAGCGGGTGAAGATCAGCTGCGGGCAATCGCCTCTGTGGTGCGTATCCAAGAGCCCAGTTGGAATGTCGTCGGTGGGATTGGTGTCCAGTTCTCCAGCATGGACGAAGACTCCCAGTCACGTCTGAACCAGTGGATCGAATCGCTTTAAGTTCAGCGTTTCCCGCAGCTCGCTTGGATCCTGGACAAGCGGGCTAGAAAACAGAATTCCCCGAAACGGCGTCACAGGCTCCGACCGTCTTAAGAAGGGTTGGGGCGGGGACGGGCAAGGAAAAGTCAACGACACCTAGCGGAGAGCATACGCCGTGAGCACCCATGGGTGCTGGACTGGTAACGACGCCAGCACCATCGATTTTGGGCGCCACGAATCCGAAATTACTAAACGCTCCACCATTGGGTTCATCGCCATCGAGGTCTCCACGTGCGTCAACGGTGTAGCTGATCGCTGGAATGTTCGGGCCCAGACTGACCGCGTAGGAGAAGAAGAGATCGCCGGAGGGTTCCCAACCAATTTTATCGAAACCAGCTTTGTTGGCGAGGGGAACGCTGGCCCAGGAATATTTACGGGTCCCAGGTGTTGGGTTTGGAACGGCGGCACCGCTGCTGATGTAACTGCCGAATTCCGCGTAGTAGGACTCTTCCGCCAGGAAGATGGCCTTGATGCTTAATTTGGCCTCGGCAGACTTGGATCGGAGTACGTATCTTTGATAAGACGCCATGGCAATGGCTGCCATAATACCGACAATGGCTATTGTGACCATGATTTCGATCAAGGTGAACCCATTTCGGGCCTTCTTGTGATGGCTGGTCATTTCACTCCTTTGATCAGTCGGGATTGGAACAAAGATAACCCAATTTGTCGCGATTTTCAGATAAAGGTGGCTAGTGAGCCAAGAGGGCGAAGAGGTTGGAAGAGCGCTGTGGCTAGTGTTGCGCGCTTCATCGTGGCTTACTCCCGTTGCGCCACGGAAGGGGTCGAAGGGGAGCTTGACCCTCCTAGTGGTTACTACGGAGCACGCAAGCATCTGACACTGTATGGTAGAGATTCGTTGTAATATCCACGGACTTATTTTTCGAACTCCAGGTAGATCGAAATGAACTAAACCAACCCTTATTTGGAGCCAGTGATATGGGTGTATTCCTCAAGCGTTTTTGTCTTGGTGTTCTGGTCTTGTTGCTTCTCGTGGCGGGCTACCTCTGGTCTGTTGGCGTGAAAGGAGTGGTTGAGGCGAGTATCCCCGACTTCCCCGATTTCCCAACACCGCAACAAACTCTTGTTGAAGGGAGTTTGGGGGAGATCTATTTCCCGACCTTCACGCCCTTTGATTTTGATGTGCTACTGGCAGGCTCGGAGCACGGGCGTCCCACCACGGGGTTGGGAACCCTTTATCTTCCAGCATCGGCTTCGCCCGAAGCGCCTGTTCCAGGCATGGTGGTATTGCACGGCAGTGGCGGGATCCGAGAAGGGCGAGAGCAGGAATACGGAAAGCTGTTGGCAGAAAATGGTTACGCCGCCTTCGTGTTGGATTACTACGCACCGCGTGGGGCCACGGACGATCTGGCCTATATGATTCGCGTGCTTTCGGTTACCGAGTTTGATGCCATGGCTGACGCCTACGCGGCGCTTCGTTACCTCGGTACCCATCCGTCCATTGCTGGAGAGCGCGTGGGTGTCGTGGGTTTTTCTTACGGCGGGATGGCTGCGCGTTTTTCCATGGATGCGCGCGTGAAGGAAGCGTTGATCGGTTCGGAGCCGGGTTTTGCGGCGCATGTGGATTACTACGGCCCCTGTTTCCAAAACCTGGGCACGACCCAAACCACAGGTGCTCCGCTGCTTACCTTGCGTGGTGATCAAGATGCCTCAAATGATATCGAGGCTTGCCTGAAGCGTGAGAACGAGCTTCGTGCATTGGGAACTCACGTAGAGGCACATGTTTTTCCCGGCACCGGTCATTCTTGGGATGTGGATGTCCCCGCAGAACTTTCGGAGGATTCCCCTTATGTGGCGGGTTGTGAAATGGTTTACGATGAGAGAGGCCATTCTTCCGTCGATGGGAATCCCATTGTCGATGTCCCACTGGAGACTCCGCGCGTAGAGCGGATCGCCATTCGCATTACCAGCGGATCGGTGATGAAAGATTGCGTGAAGTACGGGTACATCATCGGGCGCGATGACAAGGTCAAACAACAGACGGATGCGCTTTTACTAGAATTTTTGAAGCAAAATTTGTGAATACATTTCAGTGGCGATGACTACTCGCCGGATGAATTCCCAGCCAGCACTTCCAAGTGGGCCACGACGCTTCTTCCCAAGGCTTGAAGGTGGTAGCCGCCTTCGAGCGTGGAAACGATTCGACTCTGTGCGTGTTTTTCGGCGACTTCGAGGATCAAACGGGTGATCCAGCGGAAATCCTCTTCGAGCAAGTTGAGCCCGGCCAGCGGATCTTGGGCGTGGGCGTCAAATCCAGCCGACACCAGGATCAATTGTGGACGAAAGGCATCCAAGGCCTGGCGCCATGGTTTCTCTACGGCAGCGCGATAGGCACTGCCGTCGGTTCCTGCAGGCAAGGGAATATTGATGATGTTGCTGGCTTGCGTTTCTGCGCCTGAAAATGGATAGAAGGGGTGTTGGAAGCTTGAGCAAAGCATGACCTGCTGGTTGTTGCGGAAGATGTCTTCGGTGCCATTGCCGTGGTGAACATCGAAGTCGATGATGGCGACACGGTCGAGATCGTGAGCGTGTAGGGCGTGTAGGGCGGCGATGGCCACATTGTTAAAAAAGCAAAACCCCATGCTGTTGGCGTGCTCTGCATGGTGTCCGGGTGGGCGGACGGCACAAAAGGCGTGCTGGGATTCACCTGTCAACACGCGATCGACGGCACGCACATTGGCGCCGGCCGCGCGCAGGCCCGCTTCTAGACTGTGATTGTTCAGTCTTGTGTCGGGATCGAGTTCCTGATAGGCCCCCGCGGCAGGTGCACGTTCGAACAAGGTTTCGAGGTATAAGGGGTGATGCGCCCGCAGTAATTGTTCATGGCTGGCACGCGGTGCCTCTTCAATGTGTAGGGCATGGGTCAAGCCACTTTTGTTTAAATGGGCTTCGATGGAGAGCAAGCGTTCCGGACACTCGGGATGGCCTGGCCCCATCTCGTGCAGGGGACAACTGGGGTGGGTGAGGTAGAGCATGGCTAACGCGCCGTCGTTTGCGGTGCCCTGCGTCATTTTGGGCTTCTCCTACCTTCTAAGGCAGCGCGGCAACCTGTCACGAGGAGTATATCCCGGCTTTAGAAGGAAGAAAGGTGAGTCTCCAGACCCACAAAAAAGACTCCGCCCGGAAACTGCTTGCGTTCCCGGGCGGAGAAAATAATTGGAAGAGTGCGAGGTTTTGACGCACCCCACCGGTCTGTGGTGCGATTGTTACCTGTGAATCAAGTGAGGTGCGGTAAACAGAAACAAATTGGACACCACGAGATAGGCTCCAAGAGCTGCACCCACAATCTTGCGTAGCGCGCTCGGCCGATCTTGCATTTCCCAACTGTTCCACTGCTTGTTCGTAGTCATTTCTTGCTCCCTCCTTCATTGGACGTCGCATTTATCGACCTTCTAGAAAATCCCTTGAGCCTTTCTTAGGTAAAAAAACAGCTGTGTTAGAAGAAAAATTTTTTGCAAATTCAGGATGAAAAACACTAAAGCGCGGCTTGTAAAATTTAATGTCAAAATGTCGCAATAAGCTAATTGGCCGAACACTGTTTATGCCTGATAGACTTAGGCCATGACGGAATCCCGCACTTATTTTCTCGCACTCGACCAGGGTGGACACAGTAGCCGCGCCATTCTCTTCGATGGACGAGGAAGCTTGTTGGCCCAGGCCAAGCGCGGGGTGGAAACCTCGATTTCAGATCAAGGCTGGATTGAACAAGATCCCATGGCCTTGGTGAATAGCCTGCGCGAGGTGCTGGTCGAAGTCGACGAACTGCGCGCTCAACTCCCGATGCACGGAATCGCCAATGCGGGCATTGCGACGCAGCGCTCCAGTATTGTGTGTTGGGATCGGCGCACAGGGGATCCGCTCACTCCCGTGATCAGTTGGCAGGATGTGCGCGCCGCGCAAGGCCTCGAGAGCCTCTCGGCACAGGTCGAGGAGATTCATCGCCGGACGGGCTTGTTCCCCAATCCCCATTTTGGCGCCACGAAATTGCGCTGGTGTCTCGATGAAGTGCCAGGTGTGAGGCGGGCTTTCGAAGAAGGGCGTCTGGCCTTTGGTCCACTGGCCAGTTTTTTGCTCTATCACTTATTGGACGAGAAGCCTCTGCTCGTCGATTGCGGGAATGCCGCTCGAACCCTGTTGTGCGACATCGCCACTGGCGATTGGGATCCGCACTTGCTGTCCCTGTTCGACATCCCTGCGCAGGCCTTACCTCGTTGCGTTCCCACGCGCTTTCACTATGGACACCTGCGCCTGGGAGAGGACAGGGTGCCCTTGTGCATCGCCAATGGAGATCAAGCGGCTGCACTCTTCGCCCACGGTGCCTTGTCCAAAGACGTGGTGATCATTAACGCGGGCACAGGAGCCTTTTTGTCCCAGGCCGTGGGCAAGGCTCCGATCCACTGTTCGCGTCTGCTCAGTAGTTTGGTTTATCAAGATGAGGACAAGAGGCATTACGCGGTGGAAGGCACGGTGAACGCTGCCTTGGCTGCGCTGGAATGGGTGGTTGCAGGCTTGGTAGAGGAAGGATCTTTACCCGGCGAGTCCGTCGAGAAAAAAGGCTTTCAGGCTTTATTGCAACAGGTGGCCGATTGGCTTGAGGAAGACAGCGAGCCACCGCTGTTCCTCAACGGCGTTTCCGGGCTGGGAGCCCCTTTCTGGCAGGCCGATTTCCCATCGCAATTTCTAGGCGAGGGGAGTGTTCGGGAAAAGCTCGTGGCGACCGTGGAAAGTATTGCTTTCTTGTTGCAGGCCAATCTGGAGGAGATCCGACGAGAGGTCTCTCACGCGCCACGCCAAATCATAATGACGGGAGGCTTGGCTTCTATGGATGGGTTGTGCCAGCGCGTGGCAGATGTGAGTGGTTTGTCGGTGACGCGCCCACCCATGATTGAAGCGACGGCTCAAGGCACGGCGTTTTTATTGGCGGGTGAGCCGAGCCAATGGAATGTCGAGCAGGAGGCAGCTCGGGAGTTTTTGCCACGGGAAAACTCGCTGTTGAAGTTACGCTATTCGCGTTGGTTGCATGAGATGGAGCAAGTCATTCAGCAACTGGGGCGCTGAGCAGCAACTCAGCGGTATTCGCAATTTCTTCCCGTTTGCCTATTTGTTTTTCAATCTTCTTGATGAGTTTGGCGGACGTGGCGCGGTACCCCGTCAACTTTCCACCGTAGACCGTTAACAGTCGTGGGTCTTTGGCGGGATTGAGATGAAAGATCGTCTCGCGTGGCCGATTGAAGAACTTCCCTTGCCGACTGGGCAAAACGCGCAAACCCGCAAACTGATCCAGAATTTCCAAGTCGCGCCCGGGAAAGTGAGTGGAGTAGGTCTCGAGCAGGTAATCAATTTCTTGGGGGAGAGGTTCTACCTTCGCGGGGTCCCCCTTGTAGAGAACCTCTGTGGTACCCACCAGCGTGTTGCCGTACCAAGGCATGATGAACACAGCGCGGTGATCTTGGGGTGCTTCGAGGTAGAAGGCTTTGTCGGTTATTTCGTCGGGCAACAGGATATGGCTGCCTTGGACCAGGTCCATGGGCAGGTACGTAGGAGCGGGCCGGATCTTCTCAAGCACACGGTTGGCCCACGGGCCTGTAGTATTGACCAGGAAGCGGCAACGCAAGCTCAGTTCACGTTCGTCAGCTTGACCGGGATTTTCCAAGTACTGAACACGATAGCTATCGCCTTCTCGCTCAGCGCTCATAAACTGCGCCGGGCATTTGACTTCGGCTCCCATGCTTTGCGCGGATTGTACGACGGCTTGAGTGAGCAGGCGGTCATCGGTTTGCGCGTCCCAATAGCAGAAAACTTTTTGCAGGCCCTCGGTGCGCAGGCCTCCCAGCTGATCCCATTCATCTGAACCCAGGGTGTGAAAGAGAGCGGCTTGGGTGGCACCGGCAAAGGTCGCGTACATGAACAAGCCCGCGTACAACTCCCAAGGGCGCACGGTGGTTTGTTTGTAAATGGGAATGTGAAACTGTAAGAGGTGAACGAGGTCGGGTGCGAGCTTGAGTAAGAGTTGACGCTCTTGAATGGACTCGCGCACCAAGCCGAACTGCCCGGTCTTGAGGTAGCGCAACCCACCGTGAATCAACTTGCTGGAGCGACTGGAGGTACCGTCTCCCAGGGCCGTTTGCTCGAGCAATAGCGTGTTGAACCCATGGGCCGCGGCAGCTTGAGCTATGCCGGCGCCGTGAATGCCGCCCCCGATGATTAGAATGTCAATGTCTGGCTGCGTCGACACTAGGCTCCCTCGTCACGTGCTGCATTTTGCTCTGCGAGCAGTTCGCAAATAGTAAAGGTCTCGACGTAGTGAATTCCGTTTTCCGCCAGTGCCCGTGCCTGATCAAAATCCGTAATATCGTAAACCGCAAATCGAGTGTGGGGGCTGGGCAGTGTTGGTGGATGAGGAGAGGGCATTTTCTTGAGATTGCAAAAAAGATAATCCAACCCCAAGGCGT
>PIVT01000358.1 GCA_003353845.1 Pseudomonadota bacterium
TATTCTTGCGGATTGGGGAGGCTCGGCACCGAAGACACGCCAGGCCCCATCGAGCAGCGCGATCCAGAGAAAGTTCGTGTACCCCTCGACCGGACGGAACGGTGGTGGATTCCAGACGTAACCATGACCGAGCTGAGAGTTGCTGACGTAGCGAAAGGAGATATAGGCGTCGTCCGTGAGGAACCAGAAAAGCTTCCATCCGAACCAAGTCGCCGCACAAGCGCCGACGAGGAGCAGCGCGAAGGCCATCCATTGCCTGTGCGTCAGCTGCACCCGCTCATTCGTCAATAGAAGCCCCACTTCTTGCTGGAAACCGGGAGATCACGAGCATGGGAGAAGGCTACATCATCACAGGAGCGGCATCACGGACGGGCTAAATAAGCCGAAATTTAATTGTCGAGGGATAGCAGTGCGTCAAGCAACGTCGCATGGACGAAGACGCCAAGGGGATTGGCGTCAAAGGCTGAATCTACTTGATCTTGGAGAAACTAAAATCTACTTGATTTTCGAGAAACCAAGATCTACTTGATCTTGGTTTCTTTATAAACGACATGTTTGCGGACTACGGGGTCGTATTTTTTGAACTCGAGTTTGTGGGGAGTGTTGACCTTGTTCTTGCTGGTCGTGTAGAAGTGACCCGTCCCAGCAGTGGACTCAAGTTTGATCTTTTCGCGTTTTGATTTGGCCATGATGTGTTCCTCGTTGCGTCGCTACTTTGAACGACTCACGGATTCGCTTACCCACTTTTAGTTGGGGACAAGATTTCCACTTTTTACAAAAATGCGCTTCTTGGCGCCGTCCTTGTCCGTCTCAATGCGGTAGCGACTGGGCGCGCCAGCCTTTTCGTCGAACAACATCACGTTGGAAATGCTAATAAAACCTTCTTGCTCGATAATGCCACCCGCTTGATTGCTGGCCGCACGACCGGGTTTAAGGTGACGCTTTTGCATGCGCACACCCTCGACACGAATACGGCCCTTCTCATTATCAATCTCAAGCACATGCCCGCGCTTGGGGCTGCCATCTTGAGTGAAGCGGTCCGAACCTGAAATCACTTGTACCAAGTCACCCTTGCGCATACGCAAACTCATGAGGGTGTACCTCCAAAATCTAATTTTAACTTTTGCTGAAAAACGCTGGGGTCTACAACCTGGCGATCCCATACGCAGCTAATCCGTTGCCGCCATCGGCGGTGCAGAGGGCGCGTAACATAGCGAAACTCCAGCGCCTCTCCACTCCCCAACACCCGCAAATCTTTCCAATTTTTAGTAATTCAGACATCGGATTTTAAGAAGGACCCGCTACATTGCAGATATGAAGACTGAGCGTCCGGAATTTATTTTGCAAAAAATAAAAATCCTGTTTGTTTCCACTATCTTAGCTAGCAGCATGGCCGCTGGCCTCCCTCAGGCGGCCCGGGCGGGCTCCAGCCTACGCCTGCCCTACCCCGTGGAATTTGGGACCAGACCCGCCTCGACTTACGACGTCAACGGAAATCGCATGGGGGGCGGAAACGTCCAGATTGAAAAAA
>PIVT01000057.1 GCA_003353845.1 Pseudomonadota bacterium
GTGGTCGCAGTGGGGGTGGTCTCAGTGGGGGGTACTTGTGTCTCTTCAGACATCTAAACGAACTCCTTTTGCGGTTAAACCTCCGCTCCTGGTCATGATTCCCCAACCCGTGCTCACATCGATGTTTGGATGTGGAGCGCGGGCACCGCAGGGGTAACCGAAAGCGTGTGAATTGATGGAAACCACGACACAGCGCCGTCTTTCCGTCGACTTTAGAAGCGCCTCAGCGCTAAAAGCGGAGCTACCTTACCTCCACCAGCTAGCTGAGGCAATGGTTCAGGTGTGGTAGTCGGCATTGATTCGAACATAGTCGTAACTTAAATCACACGTCCAAACGCGGGCTTGAGCCTTTCCGACCCCCAGATGGATGGCAATTTCGACCTCATCGCGGCTGTCTAACTGCTTTTCAGCCGCTTTGATGGCCGCCGGGCCCAGAACGGCCCCCCTCCGAAACAGGGAAACCCCAGCCAACTGCACTTCGGCGCGCTCCAAGGCAATGGAAATTCCGGCGGCGCCCACGGTCTGCAAGATTCGCCCCCAGTTGGGATCTCCGCCGAAAATGGCCGTTTTCACCAGCATGGAATTGGCGATGCGCCTGGCCGCCAGCTCGGCATCGGCCTGTGAAGCCGCCCCGCTCACCACGACTTCGACCAGCTTGGTGGCCCCTTCCCCATCGCGCGCAATGGCCTTGGCCAAATCCTCACACACTTCGCCCAGGGCCCTTTCGAAGCCCTTGGCGGCCCCCTTGCCTCGGGAAACCCGGGAAAGGCGACGATGGGAGGCGCGGCCGCTGGCAAAGAGCAAGGCCATATCACTGGTCGAACCTTCGCCATCCACGGAGACGCGATTAAAGCTGTCGTCGGCGACATCTCTCAAAACGCTGCGCAGGTAGGCCGGCGTCGCACAGGCGTCGGTAAACACGAAGGCCAGCATGGTGGCCATATCGGGCTCGATCATGCCTGAGCCCTTGGCGATCCCCACCAGATTGACCTCGACCCCGTTGAGGGTCACTTGTCGGTGAGCGGTCTTGGCCACGAGATCCGTGGTGCGAATGGCTTCCGCCGCCAGGCCCAAACCGTCCTCTGTCAGCGCTGCTGCGGCTTTTGGAATCCCCTCACACAACAAGGTCATGGGCAAGGGCTCGCCGATGATGCCTGTGGAAGCCACCAGCATTTCATCGGGGCGACAGCCCGCGGCACGCGCCGCTACAGCCGCCATATCTTTTGCGTCGCGCATTCCCCGTTTACCCAGGGCCACATTGGCACAACCGCTATTGACCACGACGCCGCGCACGAGACCCGCACGAACTCGTTCACGAGAAACCAGCACGGGGGCACCGGCCACCGTCGAAGTCGTGAAGACACCTGCCGCGGATACGGGCTCGTCCGCCAACAGGAAGGCAAGATCCAAGCCCTTCTTTTTGATGCCGCAGCGAATCCCCGCAAATCGAAAGCCAGCGACGGGCGGAAGCTTTGCGACAGCACTCTTGGCCGAGCCTTTTGCAGGTCGGGAGGGCTTTGATTTTTTCGCTGTCTTTGATGTCTTCGATGTCTTTGACATAACCGCCATGCGCTCTTACGCCCGGCCTAGGCCGCGCCGTGACACTTCTTGAATTTTTTGCCGCTACCACAAGGGCAAGGTTCGTTTCGACCCACTTTATGCGGCGGTGTTCCCGGCTTGACCGCGGGGCCGCCAAACAAGCTGGCTTGACGAGAAGAAACGGCCGGTGCCTGGCGCTGCTGAGGAGGCGCAGCCACAGGCTCGGGCAGTGTGAACTTGAACAACACTTCCGACACCTGGTGATCGACGCGACGATTCATCTCTTCAAAGAGTCCAAAACCTTCACGCTTGTATTCCATCTTCGGATCGCGTTGACCATACCCGCGCAGCCCGATGGCTTCTTTTAGACCATCCATGGTCAATAGATGATCCTTCCACAGGCGATCCAGGGTCGACATGAGGATGTCGCGTTCGAATCGATCAAGCTGCGGATAATTCAATTCAGCGTACTTCTCCGCATACTCCGCACAATGTTCTCGTTTTTCGTTGAGCGTCTTTTCCAAGTGTTCGAAAACGGCGCGCCCGAAGGTGTCGCGCTTTGCAATATTGCCTTCCGCAAAGAATTCCGAATCTACGGCAATCCGAACCCCGAACTGTGCCGTGATGGATTTCGAAATCTCGTCGGCGACCTCGCCCTCAGGGATCCCCTTGGCAGGCCAGTGCGTGTCCAATAGGTCGACAAGCACACCTTCGACGACCTCCAGTAGTTCGGCATGCAAATCGTCGCCTTCGAGCCCTTGCACAAAACGCCGCTGCCCGTAGAAGGCCTGGCGTTGTTTGTTCATGACGTCGTCGTATTCGAGAACGTGCTTACGTGAATCGAAGTTGCGCGCTTCCACTTTCTCCTGCGCCCCTTCAATGGCCTTGGTGATCATGCGGTGCTCAATGGCCTCGCCTTCCTCCAAGCCCAATCTCTCCATCCAGGGAACAATGCGGTCCGAGCCAAAAATGCGCATGAGATCATCTTCCAAGCTCAGGTAGAAACGCGTGGAACCCGGATCCCCTTGCCGGCCTGAACGACCGCGCAGCTGATTATCGATACGTCGACTCTCATGGCGTTCGGTACCAATGATGTGGAGACCTCCCGCCGCGACCACGTCCTCGCGCGCTTGCGCGAACTCCGCCTCAAATTTGGCCAGCCACGTCGGGTACTCAGAATGCTCCGGATCATTCTGACATTTTGCCAACGCTAAAGATTCTGCGTTTCCGCCCAACACAATGTCCGTACCCCGACCGGCCATATTGGTCGCAATGGTGACGCCACCTTTTTGTCCGGCCTGGGCCACGATCTCGGCTTCTTTCTCATGCTGCTTGGCGTTGAGCACATTGTGCTTGATACCGAACTTCGAAAGTTTGCGGGACAACATTTCCGACGTTTCAATGGAGATCGTACCCACCAACACGGGTTGTCCGCGCTCGTTGCAATCCCTCACATCGCCGATGACGGCATTGAACTTTTCGCTTCGGCTCTTGTAAATCAGATCGGGAAAGTCTTCGCGCCGAATGGGCTGATTCGTAGGGACCACGACGACATCCAAATCGTAGGTCGAAGCAAACTCATGCGCTTCGGTGTCAGCTGTACCCGTCATGCCCGAGAGTCTTTCGTACATGCGGAAATAATTTTGGAAGGTAATGGAAGCCAGGGTTTGGTTTTCCCCCTGCACCTTAATGCCCTCCTTGGCCTCCACCGCTTGGTGCAAACCATCGGACCAGCGACGGCCGGGCATGAGTCGCCCGGTAAACTCATCCACAATCATCACTTCTTTGCCGCCGTCTTCACCCGGTTTCACGACGTAATCGACGTCGAGCTTTTTCAGGGTATGCGCGATGAGCGCTTGGCTCACCGCATGCAAGAGGGGCATGGCCGCGGGATCGTAAAGGTTCTCCACCTTGAGCAGCCCTTCCACCGTGTGCACACCGTGCTCCGTCAACGTGGCCTGGTGTGCTTTCTCGTCGATCCAGTAATCGCCGGTTTCCTCGATACCTTTGGCCGCGTCGCCTTTTTCGCCGGACTTCAAACGAGGGATCACTTTGTCGGCCACGCCATACTTGGAAACGTCATCTTCCGAGGGACCGGAAATAATCAATGGGGTGCGCGCTTCGTCGATGAGAATGGAGTCGACCTCATCGACCACGGCAAAACTCAAGTCGCGCTGGCAACAAGAATCCAGGTTGAATTTCATATTGTCGCGAAGGTAATCAAAACCGAACTCATTATTGGTGCCGTAGGTGATGTCGGAGTTATAGGCGTCCTTGCGTTCTTCCTCAGTAATGCCATGGACGACGACACCCACGGTCAAGCCTAGGAAGCGATGAACCCGCCCCATCCACTCGGAGTCGCGTCGGGCCAGATAGTCATTGACGGTGACCACGTGAACGCTTTTGCCTGTCAGGGCATTGAGATATGTGGGAAGGGTCGAGACCAAGGTCTTTCCTTCACCGGTTCTCATCTCCGCGATGTTCCCGTTGTTCAGGATGATGCCGCCCATGAGCTGCACATCGTAGTGCCGCTGCCCCAGTACGCGTCTCGCCGCCTCGCGTACCGTGGCAAAGGCCTCGGGCAATAAATCTTCCAGCGCCTCGCCCTGGGCCAGGCGCTCGCGATACTGATCCGTGCAAGCGCGCAGCTCTTCGTCGCTCAGCGCCTCAAATCGAGGTTCCAGGGAGTTGATCTGCTCCACCGCAGGCAGCATTTGCTTGATCTCGCGCTCACCCGCCGTGCCGAAGATCTTTTTAAACATTTGAATCATGATAAGTTCCCGAACCCTCCCCTCGAAGGGTCACGCAATCTCTAGACGGCGGGGAATCTAGCCCGCATTTGCCGGAAGATCTCTAGCCCGGAACCGGGGCTGGCTGAATTAGTCGAGAATATTAGTCGAGGATGTAGTCGAGGGGGTTCACCGCTCGATCGTCGACGGTGAGGGAGTAGTGCAAGTGGGGCCCGGTGCTGCGGCCCGTACTGCCCACAGAAGCCACCAGGTCACCGCGCTCGACGTGGTCACCTTTTTTGACGTGGAGCTTTGCGTTGTGACCGTAGCTGGTGCGAATGCCAAAACCGTGGTCGATGATCAGGGTGTTTCCCAGCAGACGCTTGTGACCCGCATACACCACTTTGCCCCGGGCTGGCGCAACCACCGCCGCACCGTTTTCAGCGGCGACATCGATGCCCGAGTGAAACTGTCGCTTTCCCGTAAAAGGAGAAACCCGAGGTCCGAAGCGGGAAGTCAACCAACCCTTCACCGGCCACACCGAAGGAGTCGAAGCCAGGCGCTTGCTTTGGCCCTGTAGATGATCCACCAAGGAAGCCAGGGCCACCTCGCGAACAGCCGCTTCCAACTCCAGGCGTTCGGAATCCAAGCGCAGGCGCGCCATGCGCGCAGCACTCAACGAAGCCAGACGATCGCCTTCGCTCGGCTGCACCGAATCTGTACTACTCGTATTGATTTGATCCGTAGGAGTTGCTTCCTGGTTTTCCAAGCCCTTCATTACGCCCGGATCCACCAGGGGTTCGCTGAAAGGGAGGTCGCCTTCATCGATGCCACCTCCCATCCCACCGGAAAGCTCTTCGCCTCCGGGAAGATTCGTAATCACACGCAGCTTGCGCTCCAATTGGCGCAGGCGCTCAAGTCTCTCCTCGGTATCGGAAATGGAGGTTTCCAGACCGAAGATCTGCTCGCGCTGGCTTAAGGTTTCCAAGCGCAGGGAATCCAATTCGGAATTCTCCATCCACTTGCTGGAATAATCGACGAGCCCCCCCACCAACAGCAATGCGACTACTGCGGCCGCTGCCACGGCGCGTTGCAGAGTAACCTTTTGCACCTGGAACCGGCGTACCGGTGAGGTCTGGTCGGTCATGATAAGAACTGTAAAGCGCTGCATCTTTCCTCCGTACTGCCTTCAACCCGCTAAGCGGGCAAAATCACGCCCAAGCGCAACTTGCCAATCTGAATCTCGTCTCCGTGCTCCAAGGGCTCCTTCTGCCGGTTTTCACCGTTGAGAAGCGTGCCGTTGGTACTGCCCAGGTCTTGGACGAAGAACCCATCCTCGTCGTATCCCACCGCGGCATGAGCTCGCGAGATCGTAGGTTCAGGGACTACAAAATCTGCACCGCGTCCCCGTCCGATCACCTGCCAATCACCCCCGACTTCAAATTCCAGGCCTTCGAAAAAACCGTCGAGAACACGCAGATACACGCCCTCTGGAACTTTCACATCACTGGCTGTGTCCAAAGCTTCCAAGCCCACGCCCTCTCCAGGTAAACCATTCCACCCGAGAACCGAAAATCACCTTCTCGTTCTGAATTCATCGGATGCTGAGAGGAGCCTCTTAACGGGCATTTTGCCGGAAAGGGCCGATATCGGGGGAAATCTGGATGCTTACAAAGAAGTCTTTTATTTACGGATACTTACAGCGTCGCTCAATAAGGCGGCGGCATGCTTACGGGTTGCCTCTTTCACCTTTTCGCCACCCGCCATGCGGGCGATTTCTTCCACGCGCTGCTCATGCGTGATGCGCATCACGCTAGTTTTGACCCGAGGCGAGCTTTTGCTGCCCGAAGCGCTCTTTTGGATCACGAAGTGGGTCTCGCCCAGGGCTGCAATCTGCGGGAGATGGGTAATGCACAACACTTGATGCTCCCGCGCCAGGTCGACGAGTAATCGCCCTACGCGCTCGGCTACGCCACCGCCAATGCCTGTATCCACCTCGTCAAAGAGCAGCACCAGCCCATCGGAAGCCGCGCGCAGCACGTTCTTTACCGCCAGAAAAACGCGCGATAACTCGCCGCCCGAAGCGACCTTGCGCAGTGGACGCAAGGAGGAACCTTCATTGGCGGCAAACAAGAATTCCGTTCTCTCCAACCCACCGGGCCCACACACACCCCCACAGCTGGGCTCCACCGGCTGTAAATCAGCCGAAAAAAGAGCGGCCGGCATGGCTAACTCCGTCAGGGCAACTTGCACCTTCTTCTCCAAGGTTTTGGCGGCCTTGACGCGTTTGCCACTTAATTCCCTGGCGTCTTTTTTCAAGGAGGCGGCAGCGGCATCCCTGTCGTCCTGCAAGCGGACCAGCTGTTCGTCAGCGCCTTCGACAACGGCCAATTCCTCACCCGCGCGATTGCGGAAGGCCAAGATCTCTTCTTCCGAGCCTCCGTACTTACGAGCCAATTGCTCGATCTGAGCCAGTCGAGCTTCGACATCTTCCAGCCGTTGTGGATCTACCTCCAATGTTGAAGCATAGGAGTCCAGTTCCGCCGCAACATCCTGGGCTTCCACCTGCAACTCATCGACGCGGCGGGAAAGCTCAGCCAAGCCAGGATCCAACTCCACCAGCCCTTCGAGACTGCGCGCCGCCTCACCGATCAAGACCAGCGCAGCCCGCCCTTCATCAGCGCCATAATCTGTGTTGGAACCCGCAAAGCAACCGGCACTGCGTTGCACCTCGGTCACCAAGCGCTCCACGTTGCCCAAGCGAAGCCGCTCCGTCTCTAGCAGAGCGCGCTCTCCCGCAAAGAGCTTGGCTTCGTCGATTTCGTGCACTTGATAGGCCAGGAAATCTTGCTGACGAGCGCGTTCCTCCCCGGCCGCACGCAACTGCTCAACCTCTTCTTCGATCTGACGCAAGCTCGCCGCGCCCATGGCCACCTTTTCGCGCAGCGGCAAGAGATTGGCGCTGGCGTCGAGCAAAAGGCTCTGGGTTTCCGCGGATAGCAGGGATTGCGAAGCATGCTGACTGGAAATTTCAAAACGGCCTGAAAAGAGTTCGCCGAGCACGCCCACGGGCACCAACTGCCCCCCGATACGTGCGCGGCTGCGTCCGGTACGCGACACCGTACGTCGCAACACGACGCTGTGTTCCTCGACCAATAAACCGCGCGCAGATAATTCCTCTTCCAAGGTCGGCAAGGCTTCAGTGCGGAAGATCGCCTCGACTACTGCCTCTTCGGCACCTTCGCGAATCAGTTCGGGTGAAGCGCGCCCGCCGCTCAGCAAGGAAAGGGCTCCGAGGATGACGGACTTTCCAGCGCCAGTTTCGCCGGTCAGCACATTGAGGCCCTCACCAAACTCCAATTCGGCGGATTCCACAACGGCAATATTCTGAATACGCAGTAACTCGATCAACGCTGACCCCATCGAAGTTTTTGGCGCAACACATCGAAGCGAGTGCGGAAGGGAGAAGCAACAAGCAAGGCATCGTTTATTGAGCGCCGAATCAAAACGCGGTCACTGGATCCCAGGATCATTCCTTTCTGACCGTCCACCGTAAGCTGCACTTCCCCGCCTTCGGGATCGACTTCGATCTCCAACTCCAAATCCTCGGGCAGCACCACGGGGCGCTGGGTCAGGGCATGCGGACAAATGGGCGTGAGCAACACGGCGTGGATGCCGGGCATCACAATGGGTCCACCCGCTGAAATCGAATAGCCGGTGCTGCCTGTTGGCGTGGAAACAATCAAACCGTCGGCGTGATAACTCGTCACGTCGGAGCCACCGGCGCGAACATACAACTCGATCATACGTGCCAGGGCCATCTTGGCGATGACCACGTCGTTCAGCGCCAGGTAATCTGCAATCAGCGCATCCTTGCGCATGACGCCCACTCGCAGGCGCATGCGTGGAAGCGTTTCTAATTCCCCCGACAAGAACTTTTCCAAACCGGGATAGAGTTCATCGATGGTGAATTCGGTGAGAAACCCCAGGGTGCCCAGATTCACGCCGAAAATGGGAGTGGGTCGCTTCCCCACGGCCCGCGCCACACCGATGAGCGTGCCGTCACCGCCCAGCGAGATTACGCAATCCACCTGCAGGGCCAGCTCCTCGCGCGTAAGCCCCTCCCCTTCACCAAAGTGGGCGGCTTCCTTGTCGAGAACCACTTGCAGCCCTCGATCTTGCAACCAGGTTTGCAAATCGCGAACCGTTTTGGCGGCTTGTTCCTGATGTGGTTTTATACACAGACCAACAGACTGGATAAGCATGAGCACCTCACTGACAGAATCCACAGCACGCCCCAAGGATACCCCGATCCTGTCGCGACTTCCCGCGCTTGAGGCCACAAGTTTGCCCTGCAGGGCAAAAGGCACTCCGAGACAGGCTTCTCGTCAAGCTGCTAGTCTAGGCCCATGAGCAGCAATGAGTCCCTCGATCTCTTTTCCATGACGCCCTTGGACTCCCGGGCCAGCAAGGCGCCCCTGGCCGAGCGAATGCGCCCGCGCAGCCTGGCAGAGGTGCTGGGGCAAGAGGAACTGCTGGCTCCCAAGGCCGCCCTGAGCGCCTTGGTGGAGTCGAGTGAACTGCCCTCTTTGATTCTCTGGGGACCTCCGGGCGTGGGCAAGACCACCATCGCCCAACTGCTGGCCAAGTCCACGGAAAAACGCTGGATCGCGTACTCCGCCGTGAGCGCGGGCGTAAAGGAAATACGCGCCGCTATTGCTACAGCAGAAGTAGAACGGGCACGCGGCGGGTCCACGGCGCTGTTTTTGGATGAAATCCACCGTCTCAACAAGAGCCAACAAGATGTGCTGCTGCCGCACGTGGAGGCTGGCACCGTGACCTTGATCGGCGCCACCACGGAGAACCCCAGTTTCGAAGTAAACAACGCCCTGCTCTCTCGCTGCCGCGTATTTACCTTAAAAGCGCTGGGAGAGGAGCCTTTAAAACAGCTCTTACAACACGCGCTGAGCGATGAAGAACGCGGCTTGGGCAAGGAGCAGCTCCAACTGCCCGACGCAGCGCTCACCTTGTTGTGCAAAGCGGCCGATGGCGACGCTCGACGCGCCTTGGGCTTGCTCGAAGCCAGCGCCGCCTTGCATCGCGTCAATCACCCCGAGGACCCGATCCTCTCGGCCCAGAGCATCGAGCAAGCCTCGGGCGACCAGACGCTGCGCTACGACCGGGCGGGCGAGGAGCATTACAACGTCATTTCCGCCTTCATCAAGAGTATGCGTGCCAGCGATCCCGACGCCGCGCTGTACTACCTGGCTCGCATGTTGGAAGGCGGTGAAGATCCCCTGTTCATTGCACGACGATTGGTGATCTTTGCCTCGGAGGATGTGGGTAATGCCGAACCCGCCGGGCTGTCCCTGGCCACCTCGACTCACCTGGCCCTGGAACGTATCGGCCTGCCCGAAGGGCGCATCAACCTCGCGCAAACCGTGGCCTTCTTGTCCTGTGCACCCAAGAGCAACGCGGCCTACGCCGCCTACGAACGGGCCGCAGCCTTGGTTCGTCAGACGGGCTCTTTGTCCGTCCCCAAACACCTATGCAACGCACCCACGAAGCTGATGAAGCAACTCGGTTACAGCAAAGGATACCAGTACCCGCACGACAAACCCGACGAAGAGCATGCGGGACCGCATAACCTGCCCGATGAACTTCCCAGGAAAAACTTCTTCACGCCCGGCAAGCGGGGCTGGGAAGCGCGCGCGGCCGAGCGACGCAAAGGATCCACGTCCTAAGCGCCAAAACCCAAGGGTCGACGCAGTTCACCTGTTGGGGTGGTTTCATCTTGGGGTGATTTCATTTTTACAAGTGGGTCAGGAACGGGCCGTTAAGGGCTTCTTTTCCGACGTGTCCACGTCGACACTGTTCTCATCCTTCCCTCCAGCGTCAGACGCTGGCCCTTGCACAACCACTCGATTTCGGCCCGACTCTTTGGCTCGATAGAGAGCCTTGTCCGCCGCATCGATCAAGACATCTTGATTATCCATATCGCTATTAAAAGAGGCCACACCGACACTGATGGTAATCTTCAGCTTCTTGCCGTCGGGCTCTTCAAACTCATGTCGCTCGATGTCTTCCCGCCAGCGCTCCGCCCACAACGACGCGCCTTGGAGGTCGGTCTCCGGCAACACGACGAGGAACTCTTCACCACCCCAACGCGCAGCCACATCTGTCGCGCGCAAGCTTTCGCGCAACACATCGGCCGTCGCCTTCAAGACATCATCCCCCGCTGCATGGCCGTAGGTATCGTTGACGCGCTTGAAATAATCCAAGTCCGCCATCACCACAGAAAGCGGAGACTTGTAACGCTTGGAGCGCAGGCACTCCACGGCCAACACTTCGCCCAAATAGCGGCGTGTGCGCAACTCCGTGAGATGATCCGTCGTCGACATTCCTTTGAGCACTTCGTTCTTCTCGCGCAACTCATCCTGCAGAAGTTTCAATTTCAAATGCAGGCGCAGGCGTGCGACCAGATCGGCGGGATGGAAAGGTTTGGTAATGGTGTCCGAAGCGCCACTCTCCAACAGGCGAACGCGACGGTTCAAATCTGTCGACGCCGTCAGAAAGAGAATGGGAATTTCGCGATCGGCTAACTGTGCTTGCTTGATTTGGAGGAGCTTCTCACCATCGAGGCCGGGCATCTCCAGGTCGCACAACACAAGGTCCACGTCCTGCTCTGAAATCAAGAGTTTCAATCCCTCGATCCCATCACTGGCCTCAACAATCCGACCAAACATATTGGCGGATTCCAAAACCCGGCGGATTTCCGCACGATGTGCGGGTGAATCCTCAATTAGCAAGAGCGTTAGCATCCTCACGCGTGCGAAATTCTCCTGTGATTCGTCAGCACCTCCTCTATCGGCCTTTAGAGCACTCACGTGAAGGAGCTTTTTAACCCCAGAGGGGATTCTATAAATACCTCAGACAGACCCGATGGGGGCTAAGAAACAGGTTCTAGGCGCCAAAAGGCAAGAGGCTGCGCGGATGCGCAAGAGAGAGAATGGGGAGAAAGTCGAAATGGCGGGCCGGACGGGAGTCGAACCCGCAACTTCCGCCGTGACAGGGCGGTGCTCTAACCGATTGAACTACCGGCCCGCAGGGGACGCTGTTTAGCCCAGCGCATGATCTCCCGCAAAGGATATTTCGAATTTGGTGGGCGCGAACGGGATCGAACCGCTGACCCTCTGGGTGTAAACCAGATGCTCTCCCAGCTGAGCTACGCGCCCTTAAAAAATTTGCTCGAAATGTCTCAGATTTTCCTTTCACCCAGCCACTGACTCAACCCACTCTTACCTGGCTGCTTCGGCCGTGCCGGCTAATTCACGCCGGCGGGATGTGGTACCTCTGTTGCACCAGATGTTTTGCCTCCCGCGGCTGTCCGGACTTCATAAATGTCGCCCAACTCATGCGCACCTTCTTTCAAGAAGGTTCCGGCATCATCCAGCGCGAGCGCCTCGACCAACACTTCATCCATGTGTTCGACGGGGACGATCTCAAGCTTGCGCAGGATACTAGCCGGTACATCCTTCAAGTCACGCTCATTTTCCTTGGGAATCAGCACTTTTTCGATACCGCCGCGATGGGCCGCGATCAGCTTTTCCTTCAATCCGCCAATGGGCAACACCCGCCCTTGCAATGTGATTTCACCCGTCATCGCCACATTGGAACGCACGGGGACGCGCGTAATGGCCGACGCCAGGGTCGTAGCGATGGTAATGCCCGCCGATGGCCCGTCCTTGGGAATTCCACCTTCCGGTACGTGCAAATGGATATCCAAGGTGGAATAAAAATCTGGCTTAAGCCCTAGTTGCTTGGCGCGCGAGCGGACGTAGGTGAGGGCCGCATTGGCCGATTCCTGCATCACTTCACCCAACCGCCCTGTCACTTTGAGCTTGCCCTGCCCCACGGTGACGGCCACCTCGGTCTCGAGTAACTCGCCCCCCACTTGGGTAAAAGCGAGGCCCGTGCAAACACCAATTCGATCTTCTTCTTTGGCTCGACCGTGTCGGAACTTCTGAACCCCCAAAAGCTTGTTCACTATGCTGGGCGTCACGCGAACTTTCTTGAATTCGCCACCCAGGCTTACAAATTCTCGGGCCACCTTGCGACACACCGATGCGATTTCACGTTCCAAGCTGCGCACCCCGGACTCGCGGGTGTAATGGCGAATAATCTCAAGTAGCCCAGGCTTGGTGAATTCGATCTGCTCGTCGGACAAGCCATTTTGCTCGGCCTGCTTGGACACCAGGTAGGACTCCGCAATGCTGGACTTCTCAGACTCGATGTAGCCCGGAATCTCAATCACCTCCAAACGATCGCGCAGAGGCCCTGGAATTTCGTGCAGCACATTCGCCGTGCAGATGAACATCACCTTGGACAAGTCATAATCCATATCCATGTAGTGATCGTTGAAGGTGCTGTTTTGCTCCGGGTCCAACACTTCGAGCAAGGCCGAGGAAGGGTCGCCTCTGAAATCCGAGGCCATCTTGTCGACCTCGTCCAATAAGAAAACCGGGTTGCTGGTGCCGGCCCGCTTCAGGCTCTGCAGAATCTTGCCGGGCATGGCACCGATGTAGGTACGTCGATGACCGCGGATCTCGGCTTCGTCGCGCACGCCACCCAGACTGATGCGCACAAATTCGCGCCCCGTGGCCCGCGAAACAGACTTCCCCAAGGAGGTCTTACCCACACCCGGAGGACCGACGAAACACAGGATGGGCCCCTTCATGCGCTCCACCAATTGCTGCACGGCCAGGTACTCAAGAATACGCTCTTTGGGTTTTTCCAATCCAAAGTGATCTTCATCGAGAATGGTCTCAGCCTGCGAGACATCTGTCATGTCTTCGCTTTCATGATCCCAAGGCAAGGCCAGCACCCAATCGATGTAATTGCGCACCACCGTGGCTTCAGCGCTCATAGGCGACATCATCTTGAGTTTGCGCAGCTCCTTGCGGGCGCGATCGCGCACATCCTCAGACATCTCCTTGGCATCGAGCTTATCTTCGAGTTCGGTAATTTCGTTTTTGAACTCGTCGCGCTCACCCAATTCTTTCTGGATGGCCCGCATCTGCTCGTTCAGGTAGTACTCTTTTTGAGAGCGCTCCATTTGCTTCTTCACACGACCGCGAATCTTGCGCTCAACCTCAAGCACTTCCATCTCGGACTGCATCAGACGATGCACTTCTTCCAAACGTGCGGCTGGCGAGATCATCTCCAATAAGCGCTGCTTGTCTTCAAGGTCCAGGCTTAAGTGAGCGATGACGGTATCGGCCAAGCGGCTGGGCTCCTCGATGGAGGCCACAGAGTTGGCCATCTCTGGCGCCACTTTCTTATTCATCTTGACGTAATCTTCAAAGACGTTGTGCACGCTTTGTACTAAGGCTCCAGTATCGACGGAAGACTCGTCGGCCTCGGTGAGCACCTCTACCTCGCAGGAAAAATAGGGCTCGGATTGCGCGATGCGCTTGATCTCCGCACGAGCCTTCCCCTCCACCAACACCTTCACCGTACCATCGGGAAGCTTCAAGAGTTGGATGATGGAACCCAAGGTTCCCGTCGTGAACACATCCTGTGAACCGGGTTCGTCTTTTGCGGCTTCGTGCTGTGCTGCCAATAAGAGTTCGCGCTCACCGGCCACGGCCTCTTCCAAGGCGCGGATCGACTTTGCTCGGCCGACAAACAACGGCACCACCATGTGTGGGAATACAACGATGTCGCGCAAAGGGAGTAAGGGAAGAACGCGACGCTGGGAATCCTGCTCTGATGCAGGAGAGGATGGCTCTGTTTTGTCGGACGTTTTGTCGGACGGTTTGTCGGACGTGTTATCGGACGGTTGATCGTCGTTTGCAGTAGACATTCGGCTTACTCCAACTCCTAGTCATGCGTTCGGGAGAGGCATCGACCTATGCCGACTCGACCTCCCGTTTGTAGACGACCAAAGGCTCCTGCCCCTGCTCGATCACTTCCTCACTGACGACACATTCCTCAATGTCGTCACGGGACGGAATCTCGTACATCAGATCCAACATTACCTTCTCAAGAATCGAGCGCAGCCCGCGCGCGCCCGATTTTCTTGCTAAAGCGCGTTTGGCAACAGCCACCAAAGAGCTCTCAGTAAAGCGTAGCCGTACATCTTCAAATTCGAAAAGCTTTTGGTACTGCTTTACCAATGCATTCTTAGGTCTAGTGAGAATCTCAACCAAGGCCTCTTCGTCGAGCTCGTCCAGCGTGGCCACCACAGGCAAGCGCCCGATGAACTCTGGAATCAGACCGAACTTCAACAAGTCCTCGGCTTCAGCCGAGCGCAGAAGCTCACCCTTGTTCCGCTCACTCTTCAGTTTTATATCGGCACCGAATCCCATTCCCTTCACACCAATTCGGCGTTCCACGACTTCTTCGAGCCCTACAAAGGCCCCACCGCAGATGAACAGAATGTTGGAGGTGTCCACTTGCAGGAACTCTTGCTGCGGGTGTTTTCGGCCGCCCTTGGGCGGAACACTGGCCATGGTTCCCTCGATAATCTTTAGCAAGGCCTGCTGCACGCCCTCGCCAGAGACATCACGCGTGATGGAGGGGTTGTCGCTCTTGCGCGAGACCTTATCGATCTCGTCGATGTAAATAATGCCGCGTTGGGCGCGCTGCACATCGTAATCCGCAGCCTGCAAAAGGCTCAGGATGATGTTTTCCACATCTTCGCCCACGTATCCGGCCTCCGTGAGGGTCGTCGCGTCGGCGATGGCAAAGGGGACGTCAAGAATCCTGGCCAGCGTTTGCGCCAGCAAGGTCTTACCCGAGCCCGTTGGACCCAATAAGAGGATGTTGGCCTTCTGCAGCTCCACTTCATCCAGGGAACTCTGATGATCAATACGTCGATAATGATTGTGAACGGCGACGGCGAGAACTTTCTTGGCACTCTCTTGTCCAACGACATACTCGTCGAGAATGGCATGGATTTCTTTGGGCTTTAGCAGCGTGGTCGATTGAAGGGGAGCTTCCTCGGTACCTACCTCTTCCGCAATGATGTCATTACATAGTTCAATGCACTCATCACAGATATAAACCGTAGGTCCGGCGATCAGCTTTTTGACTTCTTTCTGGCTCTTGCCACAAAAGGAGCAGGATAAGTTGGTCGCGTCGTCCTTCTTCTTCATCCTTTATTCCTCTCCCTTGCCCTTGGTTTTCGCTTTGCCCGTCGATCCTTTGGGACCCTTGCCATCCTTACCCGCTTCGGAAGCCTCGTCAGCGGGGTTCCTGCGCTCCACCACCTTGTCAATCAAACCATACTCAAGGGCTTCTGCGCTAGACATAAAATAATCACGTTCCGTATCAAGGGCGATATCTTCCACTGAGCGCCCTGTGTGATCTGACAGCATTTCATTCATTCGGGCCCGCAGCTTCAAGATTTCCTGGGCCTGAATCGCAATATCCGAAGCCTGGCCCTGGGCGCCTCCCAAAGGCTGATGAATCATGATACGCGAGTTGGGCAGCGAAAAGCGCTTTCCCTTGGCCCCAGCCGCCAGCAACCACGCCCCCATGGAAGCGGCTTGCCCGATGCAGATGGTCGAAACGTCTGATCTCACGTATTGCATGGTATCGTAAATCGCGAGTCCCGCAGTAATGGAACCGCCTGGAGAATTGATATAGAGGTGGATGTCTTTGCCGGGGTCTTCCGCTTCTAAAAAGAGCAATTGCGCGGTGATAACATTGGCAACCTCATCACTCACAGGGCTGCCCAGCATAATGATTCGATCGCGCAATAAGCGCGAATAAATGTCGTAGGCGCGTTCTCCGCGGTGACTTTGTTCAACGACCATTGGAATTAACGGCATATCTCGCTCCACAGTGGTTCAAAGTAAAACAGACGACGACCACTGACTGGAAGAATAGACCTGCAAGACCCATGATGCGAATCTGCCGCACAAGCCCAAGGCGTCCCCCGTTACGCGGTACCCTCTTCGACCTTAGCCTCAGCAAGAAGGAAATCAAGCGCCTTTTCATCTAGCAACTGTCCGCGGATGGTTTCGCTGGGGTCGTGATCACCGTACATCTTTCGCAAACGGTCCACATCCATCCCCTGTTCCTTGGCAATTTCCTCTAGCTTTGCCTCAACTTCGCTGTCATCAGCGCTCAACTCTTGTTTTTTTGCAACGGCTTGCAGCAAGAGCGCTTCGCGAACTTCTCGCTCCACTTCTGGACGCCACTGTTCTTGAAAAGTCGCCATCTGCTGTTGCATGAACTCTGGAGGTAATTGCTGAGCGTACTGCTGATGAAATTGCTGCAATTTCTGGCCCAGCATACGATCTACGATGCCACCCGGCACCTCAAAGGGCGTGCGCTCCAAGAGGGAGGCCAACACCGTTCTCCGCAAGGATGCCTCGTTTTGTTGCTCTTTATTTTTCGTCGAGTCGGTCCGCATGCGCTCGCGCAATTCGTCCAAGGTGTCAAAACCACCAAAATTACTGGCCAACTCATCATCTAAAGCCGGCAGATTCCTCTTTTCGACAGCGTGTACCTTGCAAGCAAAAACGGCTTCCTTGCCGGCCAGGTCTTCACTTTGATACTGCTCGGGAAAGCTCACCGTTACGTCAGTCTCATCACCGGCTTTTTTGCCGACGAGTTGTTCTTCAAAACCGGGAATAAATTGCCCGGAACCCAACTCCAGGCTCGCGCCCTGGGCCGCGCCGCCCTCAAAGAGTTCGCCACCAATGCGTCCTTCGTAATCCAATTTCACGCGATCATTGAGTTCGGCCAGCGTGTCGGCATCGCCATCTTCCCAAGTGCCCGCTCGCTCGCGAATGCCCTCAAGTTGCTTTTCGATTTCCTCGTCACCCACCTCGACGGGAAGGCTCTCGGCTTTCAAGCCCGTTAGCTCTCCCAACTCAATTTCGGGCATCACTTCAACACGCGCCGTGTAGGTATAGTTGGCACCGGGCTCGGGGGGTTTGGCGTCCACAGCCGGTTCAGCCACAGGGGATACGCTGGCCTTATCCAAGGCTTCGGGCAACGTGGCGTTGATCACCAGACTGCGCACTTCTTCGCTCACCGAAGGGCCGTAGAGCTTCTCCAGCATGGAACGCGGAGCCTTGCCTTTGCGGAATCCCTTTACATTGGCGCTTTTACTCAGCTGCGCGTAGGCCTTATCAAAAGCTTCATTTACTTGAGAAGCATCGACCTCCACCGTTAATGTGCGCACGATGGCACTGGTTTCTTCGGTTTCAACGCGAATCGATTCAGGCTTTGCGCCCTCGTTGGATGTCATGGGGTTCCTCGTTTTCATCTGCCGACTGCGCACAGTCGAACTCACACTGGGTTCTCAAAAAAAATAAATCGCCTGGTTCAATGTTATGGTCAATAGTTTGTTCAATGATCTGCCAATCGCGATTTGTCTCTGAAGGTCGGAACTGAAACCAGTCCCGCGCCAGGCCACAGCAACTGCTGATATGAGGCCACGGCTCTTTCGCGATCCTAAAAGTTGGTACCCAGGAATGGAGTCGAACCATCACGGCCTAGGGCCACCGGGTCCTAAACCCGGCGCGTCTACCAGTTTCGCCACCTGGGCAAGGCCGGGGAACATAGCTGCACGGCCTGCCGGCCTCAAGGGGCCCGGAATCCCCGGGGCAAGAGGCTCCGTCAGCTGTCTTTTCCCTCTATTTTTCTACTAAAATCTTAGAATTCTTGCCAAAAGCCGCCGGTTTTCTCTGCCAATGGCTGAGTGCCAGCAAAATGACGGCGGCCGTCGCCATGAGGAAATCATGTTAAAGACGCTGGGGGATAGGTTCCCGGCCCGGGTCTATTTCTTTTCAGCAATGGCAATCAAGGACAGACCGAAGGGAGGCTTTATGACATCTTCGATTTTCTTCGCCCACGGAGCAACGAATCGGTCAAAGGTGGCCATTTGGGCTGGCGACTCTTCTTTGCGCTTTAGTATGCGATTGTTCAAGAACCAAGCGAACACGCCAATCACATTCATGAACTGCAGACCTTTGATTTCAAAGCCCGCTTCAACGAGCTTGTCAACGAGTTCTTTCTTGCTGTACCTACGATAATGCCCGACAACAACATCAATGGTTCCAAATAGAAATTGATAGGCAGGGACCAGCAGTATCAGCTTCCCGCCCGGCTCCAAGATCTCGAGCATGCTCGACAGCGCCGCTTTGTCGTCACATATATGTTCGAGAACATTGATACACACGATGGTATCGGCTTCATACCGACGCAGCTCGACCAGCTCAGGGCTTCCAATGTCCGCCAGGATCGGGGTAACGTTTGGCAAGCCCGCAAACTTTTTTTTCATCTGTTCAACAGCGAGTTCGGAATTGTCAACGGCTACGACAATGTCTCGGTCAGTCAATAGCTGCGTGAAGTTGCCAATCCCCGCGCCGAGTTCAACCACTCTCTTCCCCAGCCCATCGCGAATATTACTGTACATCCATCCCCGGTAATTGACGGTGTCCGCCATGATTTCCAGATCGCGGATGATGGGATCCGAGCTATTTGTCATCGGCCATAGCCCTTGTCTGTGATTCGTTCATGTTTTGAAGAAGTCGGTCCATTTCCTGGAAACGGCGAGAGATCGTATGCAGCGTTAGCCCGACAAAAATCAATAGTGTACCGAGCAGCTCCATTCCGACGGCAAGAATCGCGGACGGAATATGCAACACCTGACCCGTCGTAAGGAATTCATGAACGACAATGCCACCTGGGATCAGGCCAATGAACATCATGACCAATCCCAAAGCCCCAAAGGCGGTAAATGGCTTGTAGTCACGCAACAAGGCAAAGATCGTATTCAAGATAAGGATTCCATCGCTTACGATCTTTATCTTCGACTCGCTCCCTTCCGGCCTTGTCGTCAAATTCACCGGGATCTCAACAATTCGATAATTCCTCTCAATCACTTTGAGCGTAAGCTCTGTCTCGATGTCGAAACCGCGACTTAGAAGAGGAACGTTCTTTATGACACGCCGATTGAATGCGCGATACCCTGACAAGATGTCCGTGATTTGAACGTGGAACAGCGAATTCAAGACGTATAGAAAAAACTTGTTTCCCAGATAATTGAGAAGTTTAAATTTACTTTCGGAAGTCTGGTGCAAGCGGGACCCACACACCATGTCCGCCGTATCGGATAAGATGGGAGCAATGAGGTCGTGGACCCGGTCCGAGGGATAGGTCCCATCACCATCGATCATGACATAGATGTCTGCCTCGACCTCTCCGAACATCGTACGGACGACGTTCCCTTTTCCCTGCCTGGTTTCACTGCGCACGATTGCGCCCGCGTCAGACGCCACCTTTTTCGTATCATCGGTCGAGTTATTGTCATAGACATAGATGTCAGCATCGGGCAGTTGTGTCTTAAATTCTCCGACAACCTCCCCGATGGTTTTTTCTTCGTTGTAGCAGGGTATTAAAACCGCGATCTTTGTCATGTCACACTTCTCTTCCCTCTGATAGTAATTTCTCTATTCAATGCAGTATATCGTGAGTTAGACGTGATGTCTGCTGTCCCATCCGAGTTCGTTTTCTGCAGCGCGGGAGTATTTGCTATTCAACCAAGAGCCGGAGAATTCTAGTTTGCCGTGGTCCTAAAGCGGGGACGGTTACACCTCGCAAAGCAGCCTCTACCCGATTGACCTCACGACTCAGCCTGCTAAGTCACCGATGACTCGTTCCAGCCAGTCATATGCTTCGCAGCTTGATAGGCAAAGGTCATCGCCGGCCCCAACGTGGATCCAGGTCCTGGATAGGTAGGCAATATCGCAGCCGTACAATTTCCACAGGCATACAAACCGTCTATCACCTCGCCTTGCACCGTAAGCACCTGAGCATCCTCATTGATCACCATCCCGCCCTGCGTTCCAAAGTCGCCGGGCTGAAGCCTCAACGCGAAAAAGGGAGGATGAATAATGGGACCCAGACAGGGATTCGGCGTCACCTCTGGATCCCCGTAATAACGATCATAAGCGGCATCCCCGCGCAAGAAGTCTTCGTCCCTCCCCGTTTTAGTAAACTCGTTGAAACGCTCGACGGTCTTCTTCAACCCTTCAGGATCGATTCCCATCTGGATGGCCAACGCTTCAATGCTTTTCCCTCTGGCCATGAACTTTTCTTCAAAGTAACGCTTGGGCAAAAAGGGACCGGGGATGGAGGCGGGCCAAACCGTTCTCTTGTAGCGAAACCACGAATCGAAAATCATGTAGCAAGGAAAGGAGGGGGTCTCCTCGCTGTGCTTTGTAAAGGACTCCGTTAAAAAAGACATATAGTTCTGTGACTCGTTGCTAAAGCGAAGACCTGCGGGATTCACGACAATGCTGCCGGGCATGGACTTCGTGACGATACTCAAGAAAGGATATTCAGCCCCGGGAAGGCACTTGGTGGTGCACCACCATGCGTTTTCCATCTTCTCTAGTTTTGCCCCGACCGCCTCTCCGGCACGAATGGCATCACCCGAGTTGGTTCGACAACCGGCACTCCACTCGCTGCTGGTTGGTGCTGGCAAGTATTGTTCACGCATCTGCTGATTGCGCTCAAACCCACCCGCCGCGAGCAGCACCGCCTTGCGAGTCTTGATCCGCATGGGGTTGCCGTCACACACCACCAGCGCACCCACCACTCGCCCGTCTTCAATTAGCAACTCTTGAAAGGCTGTATTCAACAATAAAGGAATTTCCCGATCCTTCATGGAGATCCGCAAACGAATAATACCCGCCCCACCGCCTGTTGTTCGCCGAGAATAACCCTTACGCTTTAAGAGCCAGGGGAAATCGGTGTAGTATCGGAATGCGACCTTCACAGCCATCCAAGGCCAGCCCTTGAGCCGGCCAATCAAGATCCGCCCTTCCTCCTGGGTAATGGCATATTTATAAAAGACATACATGATGCCCCCGCCGATCAGTTTTTCGGCGTCATCTCCTAGCTCGGTAATGTTGATCGGTTCAGGCTCAATGGATCGATGACCCGTTTTTGCACCGGGTTGGTCTGTGAAGTAATCGGGATACGAACTTAGTGAACGATATTGAACCCGGGTACGTAGACGAAGAAAGTCCATCATCTTGGACACGTTCTTCAGATATGTCCTCAACATGGATTTGGGCACCTGGTCTGCGGGAACCGTGTGCTCCAGGTACTCCAGCGCTTCTTCATAGGAATCTTCCGCACCCGCCTGCTTGGCGTAATAGTTGCCGGGAGCCCAAACACCCCCTCCCGACAAAGCGCTGGTTCCTCCAAAATGTGATCCTTTTTCGATCACCAACACCTTTCCCACACCCATGTCATGACTACAAACAGCGCCCGTCAGGGCTCCGTTGCCAGAACCCACCACCAACAAATCGACTTCATGATCCCACTTCACAAAAACCTCACACGGAAACCTGACCCGCTTCTATTCATGACAAAGCAAACAAGTGCAGCGTCAACAGCCTGAAACAACCCAACACCATAGCCCTCAGCCGAGTACGAACAGCGACCTCAATGGAGGTACCTGCGAGGGTCACAACTAAGAGGAAGGCAACACGAGCGCTGACAGGCCGAAGGGCAACGAAATCAAGAATTGAACTCGGCCTGTCGTAATCGAAAACGGCCCCACCGCAATTGCGGTGGGGCCGTTTACCATTGTGCCAGAGAGCGGTTTGCCCTCACGCTCAACCTAGTTGGAGCCGCGACCACCCACGCCTTTAGTATCCGCGTCGATTTGCCGTGCTACTTCCTTGGGGCGCAGGCTGCGCGTGGCTTTGCCTGCCAACCACATTTCGGAGTTGCCAATTTCGTCGAGCTCAGCGGTGAGCTTTTCCTGATAGTCATCGCCGCCACAGGCCGAAAGCACGCGCTCACACTCGGCTCCAGAGCGCACCCGATCATAAATGGCCTGGAAGACTGGCAGCGTGGCTTCCTTGAACTTGGGCTTCCAGTCCAGAGCGCCGCGCTGCGCCGTGGCGGAGCAGTTGGCATACATCCAGTCCATGCCGTTTTCGCCGACGAGGCGGATGAGGCTCTCGGTGAGCTCTTCGACAGTCTCGTTGAAGGCTTCGCTGGGGCTGTGGCCATTTGCACGGAGCACTTCGTATTGCCCCTCCATGATGCCAGCCAGAGCTCCCATGAGCACTCCGCGCTCACCCGTCAGATCGCTATAGACCTCGTTCTCGAAGGTGGTGGGGAAGAGGAAGCCAGAGCCCACGGCAATGCCGATGGCCAGGGCCCGGTCGTTGGCGCGGCCCGTAGCGTCTTGGGCCACGGCGAAACTGGAGTTGATCCCGGCGCCGGAAAGGAAGTTGCGCCGCACGGAAGTGCCGGATCCTTTGGGAGCCACCAAAAGGACGTCCACGCCCTCCTGGGGAATGACGCCCGTCTGCTCCTTGTAGACAATGGAAAAACCGTGCGAGAAATACAGTGCATCGCCTTCGTCGAGGCAGCTCTTGATGGCAGGCCAGATGGCCTTTTGCGCGGCATCGGACACCAGCATCATCACGATGGTGCCCCGCTTGGCCGCTTCTTCAATCTCGAAGAGCGTTTCGCCGGGGACGAAACCGTCGGTGATGGCGCGGTTCCAGTCCTTCTCGAACCGACTGGCCTGGCCGATGATGACGTTGAAACCGTTGTCTTTCATGTTGAGCGCTTGGGCAGGACCCTGCACGCCATAGCCGATTACCGCGATCGTCTCGCCCTTGAGCGTTTCGAGTGCTTTAGATACCGGAAATTCTTCACGGGTGATGACTTCTTCCTTCACCCCACCAAAATCGATTGTCGCCATGAGTTACTCCTTCGCACTCGGGAAAAATGATGGATGCGCTCTCGACAGCTCGAACGCAATTGCGGGCGGAACTTACTCTGATCCAACGTCCTGAACAAGCGCCGAGTGCCATAGTTTTTGGGCCCGAAGGCCTTTGGCCAGCGCTTTCCGCTGGGGTTGGGGGATTTACGGGGGCCGTCAGCCGCCCGGCACAGGGCCCGAAACCTCTAATTCTCAGGCCTCCGGTATCATCTTTTCCAGCTCGGTCTATATTCCCGGGCCTGCCCGACGTGCCGGGGTGCTGCAGTTAAATGAAGGAGCCACAGGTTGCAAAGTGAAGAAGCCTCACCTTCCATGCCCGAAAATCAACGGTCCCGGCGCCTGCGCCTCGGCCGGGTGCCAGACCCCGCCAAGGCACATGGAGCCTGGGTTTACCTCGTCCTTTCCGTCCTCGCTGGGACGCTGGCGGCCCCTAACCGGGGCTTCTTACCCGCCTTTATGGTCGGCATCGGGTTCGCAGGCGTCTTCTTATGCGCCAGCGCCTTGGCCCTCGTCGGCAAGCCGGGCATGCTGCCTCGGCTCGGGACGGGGCTGTTACTTGCTCTAGGAGGCCCGGGAGCAGCGCTCTACCTCGGCGCCTCGCCTTCATTCTTCGCCTTTAGCCTGGTCGCCCTGTGCCCGGCAGCACTGTCGGGATATTTCGCAGAGAAGCGTGGCATCATGTCGGAGGAAGCCATGGGCTCTGCCGTGGTGGCCCTGGTTGTCGCCGCGCCCTCCAGCGCCTGTGCCGGAGGGGCATCCATCGGCGCAGGCGTACTCCTGCTCGCCCTCCTCGCGCCCTTCTTCGCCTATCGCACGTGGAAGGTTCGACAGGTGATCGCCAATGAGAAAGGCTGGACCAAGTCCAAGCTCAAGAAACAGGGCTGGACGGAGGCACTCTACGGCATCAGTTGGACCCTTGCCGTGGTGCTCATCATCCACCTCTACTCGTTTTTCTATCCGCACTGATAAAGTCGACCCAGCTAAAATCAAGAGTCTTAACCGACCTGGAGGTCGGTTACTGAACGCGACTTGGAAAAATCGCTGCGAGTCCTCGACGTCTGTTAGTCTGCAACCCTAGAATCCGGCATGAAGGCTTTTATCGTCAAAGAAAAGAAGAGGAGTTACTCCATGAGAGGCCCCGTCCACTTTCTTGTGCCCGTCCTAGCGCTCACGTTCCTTTTGGGAAACAGCGCACTGAGCGAGAGCAAAGCCCCCGACAATCCCGACATCGACCAGGAGGCGGTAAGGCTCTTGGACGCATCGGCATCCTTCCTGGAAAGTCAACGGAGTTTCTCGCTTACGTCGGAGACGGCCTACGAAGTCCTTCAGGAATCCGGTCAAATGATCGAGTTCGGGGCCATCCGCAAAGGCAAGATCAAACGTCCAGATAAGTTTCGGATCAGCGCCGAGGATCGCGAGGGTGAACAGCACGGTGCCATCTTCGACGGTCAAAAACTCACGGTCTTCGATATCGACGAAAACGTCTACGCCAGCGTGGCCCACCCGGGTGACATCGACCAGGCTCTCGAGTATCTCACTACGGAACTGCAGACTCCGACCCCTCTTGCCGATTTTTTCTACAACCGGCCCCAAGATGTCTGGAAAGAGGGTCTCATCTCAGCGCAATACGTAGCGGACGAGAAAATTAATGGAACACCTTGCGCCCACCTGGCACTTCGAAACGAGAGGGTAGATTTCCAGATCTGGATCACCCTGGGTAACAAGCCCTTACCGCGCCGGGTCGTCATTCACTACAAGCAGCATCCGGGGATGCCCCAGTACCGGGCAGAATTTCGAAAATGGAATCTGTCCGCCAAGCTTCAAGACAAAGATTTCGTCTTCAAACCCTCCAAGGGCGCAGAAAAGATTCCCTTTGCAGCGCACACGCCTCTAGCAGCAGGGGAGGATGAAAAATGAGTTTCATGCAGACGAAGCGAATCCTCCTTGTTGTCCTTTCCATTGTAGCTATGTCCCTGCTTCCTCTTTCAGATGCGCTGAGCCGAGGGCGCGGTGGTGGCGGAGGAGGACGCGGTGGTGGAGGATTCTCCCGCAGCGGTCCGGCCATGGGCGGCTCCATGCGGGGGAATCGTGGTGGCTCCTCCTCCATGCAGAGGAACCGTGGTGGTTCCACGCAGAGAGATCGTGCCACACCACGGCCCGACAAAGGACCTGATCGGGGGAACCAACAACGCGATAAGCGCCCGGATCAGCGCCCCGATAATCGCCCAGACAGGAATGACAACCTCGATGATCGCACCGATGACCGGCAGGATCGAGTCGATGACATACGCGACGACCGAAAAGAATTCGTCGATGACGTGCATAAAGAGCGAAGAGAATATGTCGAGGATCGATACCGGTACCGCGTAGGAACGGCCCTTAGTATTTCGAGCTGGCGCTCGCTCTCCTGCACGCCAACAACCGTGATCGTGGGCAACGTCACCTACTATCAATGCAATAGCGTTTGGTATAACCGCGCGTACAGCGGCGGAAGCGTCACCTACGTCGTCGTCACTACACCGTCTGGGTACTGAGCCGACCGAGAGCACTAACCATGCAGAGCCCACCCGTCTCGCCTCTCCATGAGGACGAAGCAGTAGATCCCAATGGGAGCAATGGGCCTGATGGGGCTACTGCGGCTAATGGGGCTAATAAAAAGCCGCGCTGGCTCTGGTACCTACCCGTCGCGCTCTTGATCGCCATGGCCTGCACCCAGCTCGCACTCGCCCGAAGCGCCGAACTCAGCGCTTGGTCGGGTGGCGGCTTCGGCATGTTCTCAACCCTGGACGCAGGTGGAAACCGCCACCTACATGCCATCGCTCTTCGCCCCGGGATTCGCCGCGAGCTTGTCATTCCAGTTGCTCTCGAGAACGAATTACTAAAAGCCCTCACCCTACCTAGCGACAGGCGACTACACGCCTTGGCTCTCGCGCTCGCGGAGCTTCCCAGCCCCGATGCGGGACCGCTCGACGCCATGGAGCTTCAAGTCTGGACACCGATCTACGACAGAAAAAACCTTACCCCCTCCGGAACACTGCTCCGCTCCATTCGCATTCCCTTCAACGAGGTTCCCGTCGATGAACCTTGAATCGATGAACCTGGAGACCGCAAAAATTGAGCGACGCAAAGGCATCCTGGCTCAGGTTGCACAGGTAGACGGCTTCGACCTCGCGCTCTACCTGACACTGCTGGATCTTCTCCTGCGCCCTGTCGGCGACTGGAGGATCCGACCGCTTGTCCTCGGGCTTGCCGCAGCCGCCACCTTATTCAAACCGGCACGCCACCATCCCTACCTTTGGTTCTCCCTCGCTCTTCTCACGGCCCTCCGCGCCATTCTCGACTGGCCACTCGCTGATAACCATGCTTACCTGCTGAGCTACTGGTGCCTGGCCATCGGGCTCTCCCTCACGTTAAAGGAGTCCCGCCACTGCCTGGCCTTGAATGGGCGCCTGCTCATCGCGTGGGTGTTTCTCTTCGCAACGGCCTGGAAGCTTTTCTTGTCTCCGGATTTCATGGACCATCGTTTCTTCCGCGCCACCCTCATTCTGGACGAACGTTTCGAAGGCTTCGCACGGCTCGCAGGGGGTCTCAGTTTGGATCAGCTGCACACACTGCGCGACGCCATTGATCTACATGTCGACGGAGCGCTATTCGGTGGAGCCCCACCCCCCGATCAAACGAAGCGCTTCCTCTGGCTGGCTCACTTCACGACCTATTGGACGGTGCTCATCGAAGGCATGTTGGCCATGGCCTTCTTCTGGCCGGTCAATAAAGGACTGTCAAAGCTGCGAGACCTTCTACTGATCGGCTTCTGCGCAACGACCTACGCAGTGGCTACGGTCGAAGGCTTCGGATGGCTGCTCATCGCCATGGGCGTCGCACAATGCGATCCCGCGCGTTGGCGAATCCGAACCGGCTATCTGGTCGCCTTCGCCTTGATTCTCTTTTACCGCGAAGTTCCCTGGGCAAACATCCTGCTGAATCTAGCTACGTAAATTTGGAGAGCCTTGTCACTCTTTATCGTCACTCATCTTTGTCACTACAATGGCAATGCCTTAGACGCTACTGTCCCTGGCTATGAGCAAAACCGTTGCTTTCGACAATAGCTATGCGAGATTGCCCGAGCGTTTTTATACGCGCCTGAAGACAGTTACCTCGCGTTGGCCCTCTGGAATTCGATCCGGTGCAGTGTTTAACTTTAAGGCGGGTGGGGAGCACTGATCAAAGTCCCCTTTTTCTTTGTTTGGAGCGCCTTTATCTTTCTAAGAGTTCGGAGATCCGTTTGGCTCCTAATTTCTTTGCTATGACTGCCATCTTCCTAATCACCAGCAATAACACCTGACCCCCTCTTTTATCTTTTGTTTTTAATCTTTTCAAGACAAAAGTTTTGATTAAACTTTTTCAAAAGTTTAGCCCCCGGCAGGGCCGCCGGAGGCATA
>PIVT01000359.1 GCA_003353845.1 Pseudomonadota bacterium
ATTCATTCCGGTCAAGAAACGTGCTGCAAAATCATCGGCGAAGTCATCATCGTTGCCGTACTTCGGCGCATTGATGAACTCCTGTCGCATGATGTCGTGCCCGACCCAATTGGCGTCCAATGCCGCAATCAGCTCCGCCATGCTGTACTTCTTCTCGTCGAATACCAGATGCTGAATGGCAGCCAGGGAATTCGCCACGTTGATCCCGCCGAAGACTGAAATCGCCGGCCAGGTGTCTCCCTCTTTATGGAGTTGAAGCAAGTCTATGCCTCGATCAAGCGTTTCATCGTTGAGCAGCGAATTGCAGGGGTCGGCTCTGTGCTCCAACAACACCTGCTGTGCGATATTCCACGAAACCGCTCCCACTCGCGTGTAATACTTCAAACGTGCGAAGTACGCTTCCATGATTTCGTCCGCCGACTCCATCTCTGTGGCCTTCTTCCCGGTTTCAAAAGCCACCGGGCCACTTCGGGCCTCCTGATCATTGAGGCGCAAAGTCTCGTTGAGCATGATGGGGCAATTCATCACCGAAGAAAGTGCCAGACCCGAAACCTGCTGAGCCTTTCCCATGACGTTATTGGCGGCACAGGCACAGACCTGCACCTTGTTCGCGTCCTCATCGCTCCAGCCTCGACTCTTGCCCCACTCCACCAATAGTTCTTTGCTGAAGTAGGAAGGATGACCCAGGCCGGTTCGACCGAGTTCAATGGCCGCCTCGATGATCTTTGGCGAGATCTTGGCGTGATACTGAAGCGCCACTGGCGGTTGAGACAAATGCAAGTTGCCCAGTGTCTCCAAAATAATGAAGCTGAGTTCATTGGTGGCGTCTTCTCCGTCGGGTGTCACCCCGCAGATATTGGCCGTGTACAAGGTGCTCGCACCGGAAATACCCGCAAACTTGGGCGGCCAATCGAGTGCCGCACCAATCTCCTGAATCTTCAAGAAGAGACATTCCACCAGTTCCAGTCCACTCTCGCGCGTGATTCGTCCGGCTTTGATGTCGGCGTCGTAGTACTTCCACCAGATCTGATCCATTCGCGTCCCACAACCATTGCCCCATCGGACCATGTAGTGGGAGACCAGCTCAACCGTCCAGTAGAACTGCAGGGCCTCGTGGAAGGTTCGGGGTGCATTGCCCGGAACGTACTCGAGAATCTCCGCCATCTCTTCGAGCTCTTCCTTTCGCTTCGCGTCACTCGTTGTGAGTGCTTCCTCGCGAGCGGCCTCGGCCAATCGCTGGCCGTAGCGGATGATGGCCTTGCCACACGTGATTTGTGCCTGCCATTCATAGCGTTTCGCCAGGTATTCTTTTACAGGTATTTCCTCAACCTGCGCATCCAACTCTACGAGGCTGGCCTCGGCCTTGGCGATCCGCGCGTTCAAGCCTTCGTCAAGGATGGCATCCCAGTCGTAAGCCTGGATCACGAGACCCTGCTCCCACATATTGCTGAGCATGGCGCCGTAACCGTTAATCACCGCTCCCATTTCTTCCGGCAAGGAAGACTTGACCTGTGCGGCCATGCTCC
>PIVT01000360.1 GCA_003353845.1 Pseudomonadota bacterium
GCTACTGTTGTGGACGGTGGCAGCGACAATGCTGACATCACTATTTCAGGCGGAGGCGGTTCAAACGTCTTCGTTGGTCAAGGCCGGTTCGCTCCTCCTGCGGCAGCAGACTTCCCAACCTGGGTTAACCAACAGAACGGTGTAATTACAGACACTGCTTTCGCAGGCATGACGATCACCGACCCGACGACGGATACAGGCGGCGACCAGTTCATTTGCCGCGTCAAGACAATGCCTTCAGGAGCCTGGACAGCGACCTACCAGTTCAACGCCATGTACCGGGCTGAGAACTTCAACGGCGTCGGCTTTATCCTGCGAGACAGCGCAACGAACCGTAACCTTATATTCCGTAGGCTGTATAACGGCGGCAACACGATCAACGTCGCTAACTACAACAATAACTCTTTCAGCTCGACGCTCTTTAACGAGCCTACGGAGGATCACCCGTTCTATTTCCAGGTCGAGGACGACGAGACGAACTTCTTCTTCCGCATGAGCCTCGACGGGGAGAGTTGGGTGACTGTTGCTTCGCCGCTGCGTACAGCATGGCTCGCAAATCCCGACCAGATAGGTTTCTTCGTCAACCCTGAAGATGATCCCGGCGTATCTATCAGCGTAACATATTACGACGACCCGGACACTCCCGCCAATCCTGTTGGTGTGCCTGGCGGCTATAACTTCATTAGCTCGAACACTGTTGCGACGCCCGGCGACGCCAACATTGATGTTGACTTCCCACTGACCTACAACCAATTCAAGATCCTCATCACAGGCGCTATAGGGCCAAGCAATGCTCAACTGTTCTCCCAATGGTCAGGAGACGGAGGAGCTAACATTCTAACAGGCGCGAGCGACTACAAGACCAGCTCTGACAATGCAGACACCAACATTAGTTTGTCGGATGGCGTGACGCTTGGTGCAGCTCGTCCGTACAATGGAGAGTTTATTCTGACACGCGACCCAGCAGGACTTTTGCGCTGGGGTATTGTAGGGCACAGCTTTTCTTCCAGCAGTACGGGCGCTGGCCAGACGCAGCTCAGTGCTGGCTACCCGCAAGTGCAGTTCGTTGCGCTCGACTACCTCGTTGACTGGTGCAGCTTCCAGCTCAACGCTGGCGACATGGATGACATGACGATTAAGGTATGGGGTATCGCAGAGTGAGACAGATCAACACCAACGACCTGAACTACCTCGTCAACCATCCAGCGATCCGTCCGACGACTGGCTTCCCCGGCGATGACGAGATCACCATGCATACCGTCTTGCTCAACCCCGGCAACATCGGCTACTGGCAGGACGACATAGGCGGGATGCTATTCTGCCAGTCCAAGGCCCACGAGTTCGACTGTCACTTCATGTTCATCCCCGGTTCCGGGGGCTTTCTCATCAAAGAGACGGCCAGAGCCATGCTCGACCAGATGTTTACAAAGCATGGAGCCCGTGTTATCAGGGGGTATCCGCCCCGCGAAAATCGCGCAGTGCGCCTCATTGGGTACGCACTTGGCTTCAGACAACTCCCTAG
>PIVT01000127.1 GCA_003353845.1 Pseudomonadota bacterium
TGAATTCAAGTCGGCGGGTCGAATATCGCGAAAGCCGGGTGTGTCGATAATCTCTCCGCCCTCGGGCAGGCGATGAAGCGTGGCTGTGGTCGTGGTGTGTCGACCGAGGCCAGAACTCGGATCGATGTCTTTGACTTCCAAATCGATGTTCGGGCACAAGCTGTTGAGAAGGGAACTCTTGCCCACGCCGGTGGTTCCAATAAATGCGGCGCGGTGTCCCTGTCCCTGTCCCTGCCCCTGCGCGAAGAAGTCTCGCAGGTCCTGGATGCCTGCAGCTGTTTTTGCACTTGTGCTGAAAAAGGGCAGGCGTTGGGCGTAGTCGCCACGCAACTCTTCTTCGAGTGTCTGGCACTCTTCGAGATCGTTCTTGTTGAGTACGATAAAGGGAGCGATGTTGGCGCTGCGTGCAGCGATGATGGCGCAATCGATAAAGCCGCTGGGGGGGGGCGGTCGCGGGGCGACGATAATGCCGAGAACATCGAGGTTGGCGGCTACGGCATGGATGGTTCCGCGTGTGTCGCGGCGCTGGAGTTCGGTGCTGCGTTCGTCACGTTGAATGCCCTCGTCTTCAACCTGAACGCGATCACCGACTACATGACCCGAGTTGCGTTTGGTGCGCACGAGTTGACGAGGGCCTTCATCGAACAGCACTTCGACGGCGATGCCGTAATGACCCACAATGAGGCCGGGCCCCCTTTGTGTCGATTCTTCCAGGGAACTGAGTGAGGGCTTGTTGCGATGCTTGCGACTCGCACTTTTCCGAGTCTTGCCTTTGCGTCCGCTCCGCTTGGCAGCCAAAGCTAAGAGTTCTCCCCAGTGGGTCGCGGGCTTTTACATTCCGCTTTGACTTTTTGCAAAATACCGGGCCAGATACTCGGGTCCGAGGCGTAAGGCGCGTACACCGATAAGCGTGTTGGAATGCCTTTATAACGCTGAATCAGTTGATCTGCGATGGTTTCGGGTTCGCCGCGCACGGTGAAAGCATCCAAAAACCGGTCATCTACTCGCTGGCCCATCTCAAGCCACTTGCCCTGCTTGGACAGCACATTGAGTTCTTCTTGCAGATGCCCCAAGCCCACGGCCTCCATGGGCGGTTTGTACGCAGGGGTCGATCCGTAAAAGCCCAATAGATTTTTAACGGCCGTCTCTGCGGCTTGGTATTCTTCCTCGGTTTTCCCAGTGATGATCATGGCCGCCAGTGAAATCTCGAGGTCGTCCCGGCTGCGACCGCCCTGGGCGAGCCCACGATCCAAGGCGGGTAGGGTTTGTTCAAGGACAAAGGGCATGTTGTTGAAAGGGTGGATCAGGATCCCGTCTGAAACTTCGCCCGCGACTTCGGTCATTTTCGGCCCCAGGGCACCCATGAGAATGGGCGGTTTGCCAAAGGCATTGGGACCGGGGTTGAAGATCGGGGTCATGAGGGTGTGGTTGTAAAACTCTCCGCGAAAATCCAATCGCTCGCCGTCGTGCCAGCAGCGGAAGATGGCTTTCATGGCCAGGATGAGTTCGCGCATGCGTGCCGCAGGCCTGGAAAACTCCGTGCCGAAACGTTTTTCAATGTGAGCGCGGACCTGGCTGCCGAGCCCCAAGAGGAAATGTCCCTTGGAGAAAGTCTGCAAGTCCCAGGCTTGGTAGGCCAGGTGCATGGGGTTGCGCGGAAAGGCGACGGCAATAGAGGTGACGAGGTCCAGGCCGGGTGCGTGTTCGGCGGCCAGCAGCAACGGATAAAAGGGGTCGCTATTGCCCTCTAAGGTATAGGCACCGTCGTAGCCCATCTCCTGCAGCAGCCGAGCTTTTTCGGCAGCGTCGTTGATTCCAACAATCAGGGCCCCGTCGATTTTCATTTTGCCTCCTTGCTCGGGGACACTTCTTTTTTCGTCTCGTGACGTTACAGCACGCACCGAATTTTTTCGCCCGAAGAAGTCTAGCATCCTCACGAGGGGAAGCAGAACTGGAGTTTGCGTGTCGAAGAAGGGCGTGCCAGAGTCCCCGTATGAAACCAATCCTTATTGCCATGTTGGGTTCCGCCTTGGAATCACTGCGCGGGCCCCGAGGTGATTTCCATCAATGGTTTGCGCAGGGGTTGGGAGTGCCGCTTGAAGGGCTGCAAGTGGCTTGGGTCGAGCAGGGCGAGCCCTTGCCCGACCCCGATACGGTGTCCGGGGTGGTGCTTTCAGGTTCCCCCAGCATGGTGAGCCATCGCCTGGATTGGAGCGAAAGAGCGGCGGATTGGTTGCGCGAGGCTGTGGGCCATCAATTGCCAACGCTAGGGATCTGCTATGGGCACCAACTATTGGCTCACGCGCTGGGCGGGCGCGTCGGCCCCAACGAGCAAGGGCGGGAAATGGGTAGCGTCGGAGTCACGCGCTGTACTGCGGGGTCGGAGGATGACCTTTGGAACGAGTTTCCGGATTACCATTTCCAACATGTGACCCATTCTGAATCTGTATTGGAATTGCCGGTGGAAGCCGTGCGCTTAGCCTTGACGGATCTAGACCCCAACCATGCGTTTCGTGTGGGCGAGTACGCTTGGGGCGTACAGTTTCATCCGGAATTTGACGCAGAAATCATGCGTACCTACATCGACGAACGGGCCCGGGAAATTGCTGCCGAAGGCTTGGAGCCCTCTGTTTTAAGAGAAGGCGTGCGTGATTGTCCTTGGGGTGCGAGTCTCTTGCGGCGTTTTGCGAGTATCGTCGCGAGTTCGCCTCCTGAAAAAGATTAGGATGAGATTTCGAGGAAGAAGGTTTGAAGGGCGATATTTCGCGCGGCTTGGTGTTGGTTTCTGCCACTGCATTTCTAACCATGATGGGGTTGGGAGTGCTGTTCCCCGTGATTGGCCTCTTTGTGCGTTCACTGGGTTATTCCGAGGCCTCGGTGGGCGTGCTCATCGCCGCCTATGCGGGAATGAGCTTTCTCTTCAGCCCCTTTTGGGGTCGCTTCTCTGAACGCAAGGGTCGAAAACTTTCCATTCTGATTGGACTGGCTGGATTCAGCGTGGGGTTTGCCCTCTTTGGTCTGGCAGATACCTACCCTGAATTTTTAGGTGCACGCATTTTGGGCGGCATCTTTGCGGCGGCGACCTTGCCTGCCATTTTCGCCTATGTCACCGATGTCTCCACCCCCGAGAAGCGCAGCATGTCCATGGGCATTGTGGGCGCATCCATCGGGTTGGGTGTGGTGATGGGCCCGGCCTTTGGTGGCTTGCTCAGTCATTTTTACGGATATCGCACGCCCTTTTTTGCAGCCTCCGCTTTGGGTGTCATCACTTTTGTCTTGGTGGCCATCATCTTGCCAGAGAGCATTACGCCCGCATTGCGCGAAGGGATTGAACGTCGGCGTAAAGAACGCTTGGTGCAAGGGCATAGCATGGGGAAACTCGCGCTCGAACTCTCTCCCTTTCTCATCTACAGCTTTTTGTTTGCCACTGCGAAAATGGGCTTTGAGAGCACCATTGCCTGGCTCATTGCCGATCGTTTTTATCCCGATCTCGGTGTAGAAGAGGTCGAGCACATCGTAACCATGAAAGTAGGCTTATTGCTCTTCGGCATTGGGATTGTAGGGATCTTGGTGCAAGGAGGCGGACTCCGGATATTGCTGCGCAGGTTCAGCGAGCACCAGCTTCTGGTTTGGGGCACGGGGATTACCGCTGTCAGTGTTGTCGTCTTGGGGTTGAGCACCCATTGGGGCGTTCTTCTGACGGCCGCAGGGACCCTTGCTGTGGGATATGCCCTCTCCGCGCCTACTTTCACGGCGCTGCTCAGCCTTTCCCCCAAGGCCCAGGGTGTGCAGGGAGAGGTGCAGGGGCTCAGCACAGGGTCGCAGTCCCTGGGGAGAGTCGCGGGACCCTTGATATTTGCCTCGCTTTACACGCAGGGTATCGAGATCACCTATATTTTAGCTGGATTCTTATGCGCCATTGCACTGCTCCTTCCGGTAAAGTGGTTTCCTCGGAAATCGGAAACGCACTGAAAGGGTAAGTTGGTGGATTCAGACGCCTCCGCGCGCCAGGAGTTGCTCCTAGAGAATTGCCGCATCCTCGTCATTGATGACAACGAGGACATCCACGAGGATTTTCGAAAGATTCTTTGCAGCCCTGTGAGCACGGGTGAGTTGGAGCAGTGGGAAGAGGAACTCTTCGGTGAGCGCAGCCAGACCACCGAGCGCATTTTCTGCGAGATCGACACGGCGACCCAAGGGGAAGAAGGCTTTGAAAAGGTGCGCAGCGCCTTTGAGCGCGAGTTGCCTTATGCCGTCGCCATCATTGATATGCGCATGCCACCCGGTTGGGACGGTTTGGAGACCGCTCGTCGTATCGCCTTGGAAGATCCCGCTATTCAGTTGGTCATCTGCACGGCTTATTCCGATTACAGTGCGACGGACATCACCAATGTATTTGGAAATTCTGACCGCCTGCTGATTTTAAAGAAGCCCTTTGACGCGATGGAAGTGCAATTCCTGGTGACCGCCTTGGTCGCCAAATGGAATCAGGCCCGTCAGAGTGAGCAGCGTTTTCGCGCATTGGCGCATTCCGAAGAGGAGCACCGCACGCTTATCGAGCACGACCCCGACAGCGTTGTGAGCCTCGATCTCGACGGCATCGTGCAGTTTGTCAACCACTCCCTTACGGGAAGAAATATCGTAGGTAAAGGTGACTCCGTTTTTGCCGCCACTGAAAGAGCCTTCCCCGATCGCCCCAATGAATTTCAAGAACTCTTTGAAAGCGTTGTGCAGGAGAAGAAGGTGGTTGCGCGTGAGTGGCACGCCACTTTGCCCCATGGCCTGGACTGGATCTTCTGGCGCATGATTCCCATTATTCAAGAAGATGAAGTGGTGTCAGTGAAGTTGGTCGCGACGGATGTAACCGAACGCAAGCGCACTGAGCAAGCCTTGCGCGAGGCTGAGGAGGCCATGCGGCAAACGCAAAAGATGGAATCCTTGGGAAGCTTGGCCGGCGGCATCGCCCACGATTTCAACAACCTTTTGGCGGTGATTTTGGGTTATGCAGAAATGGCCACGACGGAGGATGACTCCGGCGCGCTGCAAGACGATATTGAACAAATCCGGGTGGCGGGTGGACGGGCAAAAGATCTTGTCCAACAGATTCTCGCATTTAGTGGGCGCGGTACTCAGCGACCCGAATACCTGGATCTCCGGGCGATTGTTGAAGAAACCCTGGATCTGATCAGGGCCTCCTTCCCGGCACCCACCGAACTCGAGAGTACATTTTCTGAAGACCCGTGCACTGTCTATGCCGACCCCAGCCACATACACCAAGTTGTGATGAACCTGATGATCAATGCCGGGCAGAGTTTGACGGACGGGTTGGGCACCTTGAGTGTCCGGGTCGAGCCGGTACAAGTCGATACACTGCCAGAGGGAGCAATTATCCCCATCGAGCCTGGGGAGTATGTGTGCGTGACCGTGGCCGATACAGGTTGCGGTATTGCGGATGAGAATCGGGCCCGTGTGTTTGAACCCTTCTTCTCCACGAAAGCCAGTGTTACGGCGGGTTCAGGCATGGGGCTGGCTGCCGTGCACGGCTTTGTCGGCTCCTACAAGGGCACGGTCAGCGTGCATTCCGTCCTGGGTGAGGGGACGGAATTTAAAGTTTACCTCCCGCGCGCACATGGAAAGGTCAGTGAGAAGGCAGTGCGAGAAACGCCCAGCATTAGCAGCTTTGATGCGCGTATCCTTCTTGTGGACGATGAGCCCTTGGCCGTGGAGATGCTCAAACAGATGCTTGCAAAACTGGGCTGCCAGGTGGATACCGCGGTGAACGGCCAGGATGCCCTCGCCTTGGTCCGCGAGGATCCCGAACGCTTTAATCTGGTGTTGACCGATCACGCCATGCCGCGCATGACGGGCTATATGCTGGCACGTGAGTTGGCGTCGGTGCGCGCCGACCTTCCCGTGATCTTGTGCTCAGGCTATAACGAGAAGGTCTTGGGTTTGCCTGTTACGGGAACTCCGATTCGCTCGTTTTTACGCAAGCCGATCACGCTTGCGGAACTCTCCCGCGCCCTGGAACTCTGCCTTCCCTAGGAGTGTGCGCGGCAGAGGGGAGCACGCATCCAACCGTGGATCCGGTCCCCCTGTCTGCGTTGCGAAAGCTTGCCCTAGCCCCGCTAGGGCGGCACTTCCGCGCCTTGCCAGCGGG
>PIVT01000361.1 GCA_003353845.1 Pseudomonadota bacterium
TCCAAGGCCTCTACCCGCTCCTTGAATCTGTTTTCGGCCCAGATTCGCAAGACCCGGAAAATGCGGATACCCGCTTCCTCGCTTTCACCAATGGCCAATCACAAATCGGCACGCAGTTTGGAGAAGCATTCAACCTGCTAAGGCAAAAAGCCCCAGGCGAGGTGTCGGGTCCACTATCGAGATCAGTAGTTTCACTCAGGCCAACAAATGCTAAAAAACCAAAACTTCAAAATGAAGTTTCCAAGCAAGTCGAAGAGCACCGAGTTCGAATCATCAAGAAACGCTTCAACGATCTCCCTCCAGACGACAGGCGAAGAACTACTTACCTAAACCGCCTAGCGAACACTGCAGCATGCCTCACCTCGATACCGACGCAGGCAACGGAGGTGCCAAAGCTGCTCTTCCCAAGCGTAACCGCTCTACTCCTGGGAGCACATGACCCCCACCTAAAAAAACTCGTTGGGTCGCACATCGGGGACACGAACCTCAAGGTGGACGCCCATGGAGACGCGCTCGGAGTGGCTCACCTCCCAGGCGATCGCTGGCGCCTCTCGCACGACGCCCTCAAATTCCAAATCTACCTCGACGCCCGCCTCCTTGGCGTTCACATCCAGTCGGAGGTATACGGCCTATTCACTCATCACCACAGCGATGAAGGCCGCACGGAGTATGGGAACCTCAGCCAGCGAGAAAAACGTCTGCAAACAATCGTGCCCGACCTAGTGACTGCGAACCACCCTGAAGGTTCAGTCCTTCAAACCCCGGGACCTCAAATGCACGAGATCAAGCGCATCCAGTCGATCCTAAGCTTCAACCGCATAACGGGGATCTCAACTGGACAAAATGACCTTTACAAAGCACGCCTCCGTTCCTCGTTCGTCAGAGCTACAGACCGCCGAGTCAACAAGATTCCTGCAGAATACAAGGCCAAAGCCAGGGCAGCAGATGCCCGATTTGGGGGAGGCGGGAGCGGGCGAATCCTCAATGCGCTAAATGCTATGCCAGAAGTCAAAGGCATTGCTTTTGGTGCGCTCGGTGAATTCAGCAACTCCGTGAACGTCCTCATAGATGGCTTTGCCCATGAGGGCGCCCTCAAGAACCCAGATCGGTTTGGTCAAAGCAACTACAAGGCGGCATACGGAGTGATCCACTGGTGGCTGAAGCGCCGCTGGAGCAGACTGGCCGTCATCACGGCTGTTGCTTCCCGCCACGACGCCCTGCGTTACGTTGGTGGCGCAGCTCAACGACAGGCCGCAACGCAACACGCACGTGCTCAAGAACAGGATGACTGGCGAGTTGACGGCGCCTTCCGCGAGGCCGAGTCAGAAGGCTACTCCCAGGGGTGGGGAGCGCGTTTCAACGCCTAACTAAATGGCACCCAGTCAGTGTTAAGCACCAGTGTCAATCAGAGCACAATAAAATTGGGTTGCTGACTTCGTGTTACCAATGTTGTGGGGTTTTTGAAATAGATCAGCGAAGCTCGATGTTATATCGGGGTGCGCACGAAAT
>PIVT01000362.1 GCA_003353845.1 Pseudomonadota bacterium
GTTTCAAGGCGGACAAAGGCATCATGGACGCTTTGGTACACCTGAGGAAGAAAAGGGGGGCGGAGGGGAGGGAGGAAGCAACTGTCGAAGGGTCGGTCCTCGCGACGCCGCTTTGGGGTATGCTTTACGCTGACGATGCCGGGGTCGTCTCGCAATCACCCGAGCAGTTGAGGAAGATGATGGGGGTGATCGTGGTCGTGTGCGCGGCGTTTGGCCTCACCGTATCGGAGGCCAAGACTGAGATCATGTGTTTACGCGCGAAGGGGATGCCGGAGTCCACCGCCACATTCAGCGTAGAGGCAGCGGGCCAGGTGTACAATCAGACGAACGAATTTGTATACCTCGGAGGAAACATCAACGAAAATGCCGACCTGTCCATCGAGGTCGACCGGCGCGTACGCAACGCATGGTGCAGCTTCCGGAAGTACACCCTCGAACTGTACGACCGACCGAGCGCTCCCCTGGAGCTCAAAATCCGGATGCTAAGAGCCGAGGTACTCGAGACAATGCTGTACGGATGCGTCACGTGGAGCCCGCGCGCGTGCCACTACGACACGCTGCGCCGAGCCCACCACAGGTTCTTGACTCGCTGCATCGGTTGGCGAAAGCACAATCGCGCCGACCACCCGATTTCCTATCTGGACACGCTCCTCAAGACGGGAAGTGAGAGCATCGAGGCGACGTTACGCAGGAGGCGGATCTTGTTTGCGGGATTTGTGGCGCGCATGGAGGATACGAGACTGCCGAAGTGCGTGATGTTCGGCGAAATGGTGGGGGGCGCGGGCTGTGTGGGGGGCCAGGAAAAAGAGTGGATGGGGTGTTTCCTGGACGATCTCAGAGCTTTCGGCATCAACGCCGACCAGTGGACAACTGCAGCCCAGGACGAGGGGAAATGGCGCAGAACGGCAGAACAAGGGGCGGAACGTTTCATGGCAAAATGGATCGCTGCCGAGAAAGTCAAGGCTGGACTACGGCACGCAGTGGTATGCCCGAACGTGACGGGAAGGACCAAGAAGAGGATAGCCCAAAGTAAGCGGGCTCGTGCTGGTTCGCTCGCCCTTGTTGACTAGCCCCAAGTGGCGCGAACTGGTATCCTCCGGACGTTCTGTTTGTAGATGCCATGACGTTTTTTCTCTGGTGTTACGTTCGTTTTGCTTCGTTTTGCTTTGTTTTGCTTCGTTTTTGTCTCTATGCTTTCGTTGAAGCCGCAGCCCTTCGTTCAATCGTCCTTCGAATGCAGGCGCCCCGGTAGCCACACGTGTTTCTATTTTTGGAGATGTCGCTTTTTTCGAGTATTTCTTGTACCATTTCCGCTTTCTCTTTGTATGGAGAGTACGTCGTACGTTCTTTCCTTCCGAATGGTGTTTTCTACCTTGTGACCACGGGCTGGGTTTTTTGACATCAGCTTATGTGAGAATTCAATCAATCAATCAAGGACTATTGGTCGACGCAGTGCATTTTACACAGTCCCATGAGATTGATCGTCAATAGCACCCAGCTTCTGT
>PIVT01000363.1 GCA_003353845.1 Pseudomonadota bacterium
GGCTAGAGCTCACCGGCCGGGCCCCGCGCCACGACCTGATTGCGAGATGCTACCAGAAATCGCGCACCACAAAAATGGCCTGGCGTGTTCCCCGGTCCGCGTGCAGCGTATTGATACTTATACAGACCCCCTCCTGAGCTACCCAGTCTTTGGGTACGATTCAAGTTGGACAACATAAACCAATCAGGAGAGGGCTATGCGATTCTACAACAAAAACCACGACTATTATTGCGGCATCGACCTGCACTCGACAAAAATGTATCTCTGCATCCTCAACAAAGATGGCGAAAAGGTCCTTCATCGAAATATGAAGGTCTCTCCAGGAACGTTTCTCAAAGCCATCACCCCATTCAGGAAAAACCTCGTCGTCGCAGCGGAGTGCATCTTCTCCTGGTACTGGCTGGCCGATCTGTGCGAGGACGAGGGGATAACCTTCATTTTAGGCCACGCCCTCTATATGAAGGCCATCCATGGCGGAAAAGCCAAGAACGACCGCATCGATGCCTTCAAGATCGCAAGCATTCTTCGGGGCGGCACACTTCCCAAAGCATACGTCTATCCAAGAACGATGCGATCGACACGCGATCTGCTGCGACGTCGATCTCACATGGTCGCAATCCGCGGTGATTTCCTCGCACATGCGCAGATGTCGCACTATCAACACGCGCTCGAAAAGCCCAGTGCGCGACTCGCCTATAAGGCCAACCGAATCGGCATCGCCGATGCATTCCAAGATGACAGCGCAAGACGGAGTGTTGAAATTGATTTCGCGATGGCGGGCACCCTGGATCATGAGATTCGAGCCCTGGAGCTCGATCTCAAACGGAAGGCAAAGAAACACGAGCCTGAAAGCTTCAGCCTCCTCAAAACCATCCCAGGGATCGGGGACATTCTGGCCATGACCATCCTCTACGAAATTCACACCATCGATCGCTTCGAGCGCGTGCAAGACTTCGCGTCCTATAGCCGCCTGGTAAAATGCGCCAAGGAGTCCAACGGCAAACGAATGGGCACCTCGGGGTCCAAGATCGGGAACGCGCATCTCAAGTGGGCCTACTCCGAAGCGGCCGTTCTTTTCTTGCGACACAACGAACGTGGCAAGAAGTATCTTGCCCGACTGGAACGGAAACACGGCAAAGGGAAAGCGTTGTCCATCCTTGCGCACAAGCTGGGTCGGGCTTCCTATTACATTCTGAAGCGCAAGAAGCCCTTCGATATGGAGCGATTCATGGCAGCCTAGATTTTGCGGAGACAGCGCGGAGAACAGTCCGTCGCCTAACTGGAGCACATGAGGCCAAGATCATACGAGCCCTGCAAGCGAAGCAGATTCTGTGCCTCGAGCACGTGATGGGTTCCTGATTGCGCGCCTTGCAGCCTGTAGTGTTTGATTGAAGCTCCGCGCTCTCTCCGCTCTTATAGATAGCGGCTCGATCTTCATGAGATCTCCGCGCTCTGCCCCTCACCCGAGCCCGGAACTAACTGGACGCTGCGTGGAACCAGAT